>JAGQRA010000789.1 GCA_020425885.1 Planctomycetota bacterium
CGAGCTTCTACCGCATCGGCAACTACTATCGCCCGAGCCAGGTGCCGATCACGGCGCGCTACCCGGTCGACTACGTCACCTGGCACGACTGCCAGCGCCTCCTCGGGCGGCAAGGCCTGCAGCTGCCGACGGAGGCGCAGTGGGAGTACTGCGCCGGCGCGGAGCGCGGCACCCCGTGGTTCTGCGGCGGCGACCCGGCCGGGCTCGACGGCTTCGCCAACGTGCTCGACGAGACCGCCGTGCGCGCCTACCCGAGCTGGAAGAGCGGCCCCACGTACTTCGACGACGGCTGGGCGGGGCCGGCGCCCGTCGGCTCGTTCGGCGCCAACCCGTTCGGCCTGCACGACGTCTACGGCAACGTCGCCGAGTGGTGCCGCGACGTGTACGGCAGCTACGACAAACCCATCGCGGGTGCGGATGGATTGCGGCACCTGCCGCTGCAACCGCAGGGCCGCGGCGTCGCGCGCGGGGGTACACACCGCCTGGCGCCGCGGTTCGCCCGCACCGCGATGCGCACGGATCGCGAGCGAGGCGTGCCGTCGTCGGATCTGGGGGCGCGCGCCTCCCGGCCGCTGCACTGAGCGAACGCAGGACCTGAACCGGCTGGTTCGACGCGGCCTGGCCCGGCGACACGCCTGAGTCGAGTTGGACACACCATGGCGGGCTTCTCCGATCGGGGCGACGGTTTTTTGGCTCTGCCATGGCGGACGCCCGTCCCGGATCTCGGTCGAACGTCGGGACGGGATCGACGGCTCCTCGGTTGGCCGCCCGATGAAGACCATGAACCTGAACATCTCGCTCAACGTCTGCGCACTCGCGCTCTTCCTCGCCCCGGCGGCAAACGCCCAGACCTACCGCGTCGCAGTCGAAACCAACCACTGGATGTGGCCGGGCTGGGAACAGAGTTCCATCGTGCCGACCTCGACGCGGCTCAGCGTGCGCTATGCGCCGTGGGCACCGATCAACTTCGACGCCGAACCGTACTCCGGGCCGCACCAGGTCGACCTCTACTCGTTCGGCGAATCTGCGAACGCGGTCTCCCAATCCGCGACGGCGACGGCGGGTTGGCTCTTCACCGATGTCGTATTCACGGGGCCAGCGCCCAACACGCCGGTGCCCGTGCGAATGGCCTTCGATGTGTTCGACACGCTGGAGCAAGGCAGCCCGAATCAAGGCCCGAATCCGGGAGCGATATGGCACGACGTTCGGGTCTACGACAGCAGCAACACCCTGGTCGCCTACTGGAACCCGGGGGGACCGGTACTGAGCCCTACCTGGGACGTCGTCGACGGTCCCATGGTCACGCCGAACGACTTCTACCTGCTGGCACCCGGGCAGATCGTCACGGGCCAGACGTACCGGTTCGACATCCGCATCCGCCAGGAGCACGGTGGCAACCAGGGCTGGAGCCGAGGCTGGTCCTCGGTGAGCATGGCACTGCAGCCGTTCGTGCTGCCGGCCGGCTTCACCGTCGACTCGGTGCAGGCGAACATCGTGAACAACGTCTGGTCGCCGAGCGCGATGCCGCAGATCCGACCCAGGCTGCTCACCAACCAGCCGATCCAGGCCGGCGGCAATCTCGACGTCTTCGTCCAGGACGGCGCCGCCAACGTGCTCGGTCTGCTGGCCGTCGGCGCCTACGTCACGCCGACCGCGATCGCTTTCGGACCCTGGGCCGGCCTGCAGATCCACAACCCGATCGTGCTCGGCACCTTCTTCACCGATACCAATGGCGACTGGACGACCTCGTTCGCGCTGCCCGCCGGCGCCGCCGGCCTGCACCTGGCGATGCAATCGGCGGTCTTCGCCGGCACCACCGTCAACGACGTCTACTCGACCAACACGGTCGACATCGACGTGCAGTAGCTACCCGTGAGGAGATCGCCGAGGTGCGCGATCTGACGATTCGCACCGTGGAGCGCTGCCTTCGGGTTGCTGACTCCTGGCTTCCCCACCAGCTCGATGGCGACTGATCCCGCGTTCGAACGCAGCGCGTTGCGGGTGCTCGAGGTGTTGCTCGGTGTGCCGGCTACGGAGCGCGAGTTGTTGCTCGCGGAGCTCTGCGACGGCGACTGCGAGCTCCGATCGCGCGTCGAAGCGCTGCTGGCGAAGACCGGACTCGGCGAGGTCGAGCTCGATGCCCACTCGCCCACGCTTCGCGATCTGCTCGCTCGCGCACCGTTGCCGGACACGGGGTACTGGCCCTCGGGCTAGCCCGGACCGACCTGCCGCGCGATCCGGGCCAGCACCTCGGGCGGATCGTTGTGTGAGTGGGTGAACCCCATCGCCCGTTCGCGACGCACGGTGTCCCGGCTGCGGAAGGCGATGACGTAGCCGCGGCGCCAACGGTCGCTGGTTTTGCCGCCGGAGCCGTGCACGACGCGTTCGTGGTGAACGGTGGCGTCGCCGCGGCGCAGCCGGGCGGGTCGGATGCGGTCGGTGGCCTCGTCGACGGCGGCGACCATGGTGTGGTTCTTGTCGCGGTCGCCGAGCAACGGCACATGGCCGCGCAATTCGGGTTCGAGGTGGGAGCCGTCGACGAACTGCAGGCAGCCAGAGTCGAGGTCGGTGTCGTCGAGCGCGAGCCAGAACGAGGCCGTGCGCGTGTCCGGCGTGTGCGGCCAGTAGCCGAGGTCCTGATGCCAGTGGAACAGGGCATCGGGTTTGCGCGGCGGCTTGGCGACGAACTGGTCGTAGTCGAGCTCCATGTCATCGCCGCACAGGGCGCGGGCGACGGCGGCCGCGCGCCGCTCGTAGCCGTTGTCGCGCAGCGGTGGGTGATAGCGACGCGGCAGCATGACGTTGAGGATCTCGTAGTCCTCGACCGGCCGCTCGTAGTCGCCGGTCATGTCGCAGTAGTCGCGGCCGGGGACCGCGATCCGGCGTCGCAGCATCGCCTCGTAGGTGGCCTCGAGCCGGCTCAGCTCGTCCGCGGCGACGAAGCCGGGCAAGGTCGCCCAACCGTCGCGGGCAAAGGCCTCGCGCTGGGCCGCGTCCAGCGCGTAGTCGGAGTTCGAGTTCATGCCATCAAGCCTCGGCGCAGCCGGGCCGCGGACTCGGCCGCGGGGAACGAGTTGATATACATGTCGCCGCCGAGCTCGAGCCCGGCGAGCTGACC
>JAGQRA010000790.1 GCA_020425885.1 Planctomycetota bacterium
CCAGGCGCGGTAGGTCGCGGTCGTGCCGTCGAAGGCGACGGTGCCGTGCCGCGTCTGCTCGACGATCCGCAGCGTCGTCGGGTCCGAGTCGGGATCGGTCGCCGACAGCGTCAGCACCAGCGGCTGATCGGTCGGGGTCGACTCGTTGCGGTTCTGCACCGCCGGTGGCTGGTTGTTGATCGGGTTCTCGCTGTTGGGGCCGTTGTGGCAGTCGTAGCAGCCGACCTGGTAGCCGCGCCAGAACGTGCGCTGGCCGAAGTTCGTCGACATCGTCCGATCGGCGAAGGCGCGCGACAGTTCGGTGCCGCGGTAGTCGGTGCCGTGACAGGTCCGGCAGGTCGAGACGCCGAGGGTCTCGGCGGCGTCAGGGTGGTGATCGATCCACGCCGCGCCTACATCGTGCATGCCGTGCGGCCCGTTGTACTCGCGCTCGCCGACGGCGTGGCACGAGCTGCACTCGGCGATCGTGCCCTTGTGACCCTGGAAGTTGACGCTCTGGATGTTGTCGTTGTCCTCGGACGACGGCCAGATGGCGTGCGTCGAGCCGTGGCAGGCCGAGCACTCGAGGTCGCCGTGCCCGGTCGAGAAGCGATAGAGCGACAGACCGGCGGCCGGCGCATCCGGCGTCGTCGCGAACCGCGAGTTGGTCGTCGTCCGCATGTGTCCCGGCACATCGAAGACGTTGGTGAAGCGGATCGCGCCGGCGTTGGCCACCGCGTCACCGCTGTGGCAGGCCTGGCAGTTGGGCTCCTGCAGCCAACCCGTTCGCGCCGGGTCGCCGACCTCGCTCATGCTGCCGTGGCAATCCTGACACGACATCATGGACTCGCCATCGGCGCCGACCGCCTTGCCCATCGCACCGCGCAGACACCGCGTCGCGGCGCCGGGGTGACAGGTGTAGCAGGAGGCGCGGGTGTCGACGTTGTCGAGCGAGCGGCCATCGGGCAGCCTGGCCATGCCGTGCAGCGAGTGCATCGCGCTGGTCAGCGCCGAGACGCCGGGCTGGCCGTTGGCGCCGAGCGCGATCGTGCCGTGGCATGCCGCGCACAGCACCGGAGTGCCCTGGTTGGTCGCGGTATCGAGCAGGCCGAGCGCCGAGTAACCGACCGCCTGCAGGCTGGTGGTGTAGAGCCCCGTGCCCAGGTGCCGCGAATCATGCAGCTTCAGGATGTTGAGCCGATCGTCGATCGCGGCCGGCCCGTAGACCCAGCCGCCGGTCGGACGGGCGTCGGGATTGCCGCCCGAACCGTGACAGTTGACGCAGGCCATCTCGGCCGAAACCGGCACGACGATGTCGGTCGAGGCGATCTGTTGACCGGTGCCGTTGCGGGCGACGAGCCGCATCATCGGATACGGCTTCATGCGCCCGAGGTCGTCATACGGCGTGACCGGCACACCCTCGGCCTTGAAGTCCGAGATCCCGGCGTGGAACGGCATGTTCTGCGGCGTGTTGGCCGCACCGGGCATGCGGAAGCCGGCCAGGCCTTCGTCCTGCGGCAGGTTGACGCCGAACAACGCCTGCTCGTAGTTCCAGAACTCGGTCTTGCCGATCGAGGTCGTATTGATCGAACCGGAGGGGTCGGCGACTGCCTGATAGCTGAGGGTGTAGTTGCCGCCGGTCACGACCTGGCCGCCAACCATCAGCTGGGCATGAAACGTGTTGTAGGGCGGCAGGATCGAGAAGATCGAGAAGTCGCCGTCCATGCAGTGCATGCCGAGGTCGTTCCAGCCGAGCAGGCGGGCCGATCCCTGGGCCGAGGCATGAGTGGAGAGGAGCGAGGCGACCAGCGTGCACGAGGCGATTCGCAGCAGCGTGACAGCAGGCAGGGTAGAGACCGACATGAGTCCTCCAGTCGAGGAGAGGTGGGGAGAGTTCGGGCCCGAGCACGGGCCCTGGCCCGCCTTACGTCACGCGACTGTCACCCCGGCTCGGCGACTTCGACGAAGTTTGGCAGCCGAAGCGAATCGGCGAGCGGCAATGCTCGGCACCGGAACGTCCCCCACGGTGGCCCGTCAAGGTCGGCAGAATCCTGGTCACGATCGCATGGTGGCTGTCTCGTAAGGAGCTTCGCTTCGTCGTCGATGCTGCCCGCGTGTTCGAGGGCTCAATACTCGACCTGCGACCACTGCACCTCGAACAACCCGCGCTCGATGATCTCCCAGACGACGAGTCGGGCCTCGGTGCCCTGTCGCAGCTCGTCCTGGAATTCACGCAGCGAGGCCACACCCGACGCGCCGTGGTTGATGATCGCGCGCACGGGACGGCCGAGCGCCAGGGCCAGGGCGCCGGCGCCGTTGGTCTCGCTGAAGCTCGTGCCGAGCAGGACGACGTCGGTGGCGGGATCGTCGACGAGCGGATCGATCTTGACGCCGCCGACATCCGACAGCAGAGCCGTATAGAACTCGCGCTCCTCGGCCAGCTCGATCGAGAGCAGACTCAACGCATGGGTCCGCGTCCGATCCTCGAACGACGGCACCTCACAGGTCAGGAGCCCGAGGATGCCGACGAGATCGCCGAGCGACGAGACGGTGGAACGGGTGCCGAGTTCGGCCGGTCGCCGCGCGACCAGCCGAGATGCGATCGGCAGCGACTCGATCAGGGCCGCCGTGGCCTGACCGCCGCTCAATGCGCCGCGAGGCCGCCAATGGGTGTCGCGCGCGAAGTACAGCGGCTCGTCCGGCATCGCGGCCCGCGCCATGCGCATCGCGGCGGCGACGTCCGCGACCGGAATGCCGAGCTCGCGCAGTTCGGCCAATGCCAGTTCGTAGACCGGTTCCTTGCCGGCATCGATCACACCGTCAGCGAAGGCGAACTCGGGGTAGATGCGGGCCTTGTCGGGCACCAGCGAGATGACCAGTTCGGCACCTGCGGCGCGCACGGCGTCGCGCACCGCAGCGAAGAAGCGGCGGCGGCCGGCCGCTTCGCGCTCGAACGCGCGGCGCTGATCGCGCAGGGTCTGGGCGAGGAAGAGCCAGCGATCCTTGCCGAGCGCGACCTTCGGGTTCTGCACGATGCCACAGCGGAACATCAGCTCGTTCCAGGAGCCGCGGAGCTGCCACACCACCGGCGAAGCCTCGCGCAGCCAGGTCTCGACCTCGGTCATCCAACGGCCGGACATGACGGCATCCAGGGTCGACTCCGGCCGCGACACCTGGCTCTTCGTCATCAGGATCGGCGTGTCGTGGCCGAGCACGACATGCCAGCCGAGATGGACCACCGGCACCGAGAACAGCAGCACCGCTGCGAGCACGACG
>JAGQRA010000791.1 GCA_020425885.1 Planctomycetota bacterium
CGGTGACGGCGAAGACCAAGACCACCCTGATCTTCATCAATCAGATCCGCGAGAAGATCGGCGTCGTGTTCGGCAGCCCCGCGACGACGACCGGCGGCCGCGCCCTCAAGTTCTACTCGTCGATCCGGATCGACATCCGACGCATCGGTACGATCAAGGATGGCGACACGCCGATCGGGGCCCGCACCAAGGCGACCGTCGTCAAGAACAAGGTCGCGCCGCCGTTCAAGAAGTGCGAGTTCGACATCCTGTTCGCCGAGGGCATCAACCGGCTCGGCGAGATGCTCGACCTCGGTGTCGAGCACGGCATCCTGCGCCGATCGGGGACCTGGCTCAGCCATGGCGAGACCAGGCTGGGCCAAGGCCGCGAGCGGGCCCGCGAGTTCTTGAAGGAGAACCCGGAGGTGGCGGAGGAAATCCTCGACCAGGTGCTGATCAAGCTCGGGGTCAGGACCGACTCCTCCAGGGTCAACCCCGAAGCTGCCACCGCAGCCGGCTCCGCGGCTGACAAGACGGCCTCGCGATCCGCGCCGTCACGATCCTCGGATGCGCGGGTCGCGGGGGCTGGCGGCAACAAGGTCGCCGCCGGTGAGACCGCGACCTCGTCGAACTGACGAGGCCGGCACCGTGTCTGCTGATTGGGGCCGCTGATCGGACCTGCGGATCGAGGTTGGTCGGCGGCAGGGTTCCTTCGGTGGGAGGCGATCGCTACAACGTTCGCCCCCGATCAAGCACCGCCATGAAGCCCCTGCCCGCAGCCGAGATCCGCGCCCGTTTCATCCAGTTCTTCGTCGAACGAGGCCATCAGCAGATGGCTTCGGACTCGCTGGTGCCGAAGAACGATCCGACCCTGCTGTTCACCGGGGCCGGCATGAACCAGTTCAAGGACATGTTCCTCGGCAAGGGAACGCTGGCCAGCAAGCGCGTGACGACATCGCAGAAGTGCCTGCGCGTCCCCGACCTCGACAATGTCGGCAAGACGCCGCGGCATCACACCTTCTTCGAGATGCTCGGCAACTTCTCGTTCGGCGACTACTTCAAGAAGGAGTGCATCCGCTGGGAGTGGGAGTTCTTCAAGGATGTCTGCGGCATCCCGGCCGAGCAGATGGTCGTCACCATCTATCAGGACGACGACGAGGCCCACGAGATCTGGACCAAGGACATCGGCCTGTCGCCGGACAAGGTGTTCCGCTTCGGCGAGAAGGAGAACTTCTGGCCGGCGGAGGCGCCGAGCAAAGGCCCCAACGGCGTCTGCGGGCCGTGCTCCGAGATCTACTTCGACGCCCGCCCGGGCGAACAGTATCCGGACAAGGCCGGGCTGAAGGCGCTTCCCGACGACCGGTTCACCGAGATCGGCAACTGCGTCTTCACGCAGTTCGACCGCCAGTCGGACGGCAGCCTGTTGCCGCTACCGCAGAAGAACATCGATGTCGGGCTCGGGCTCGAGCGCATCGTCGCGGTGCTGCAGGGCGCGCCCAACAACTTCGAGACCGACCTGTTCCGTCCGTACCTCGACTGGATCGGGTCCCGCACCGGCACGGCCTACGGCGCCGATGCCGAGCGCGATGTCCGCATGCGGCGGATTGCCGATCACATCCGGGCGTTGACGTTCTGCATCGCCGACGGCGCCTTGCCGAGCAACGAAGGCCGCGGTTACGTCGTGCGCAAGATCCTGCGCCGCGCCGCCCGCGATGGCTACGAGCTCGGACTCGACAAGCCGTTCCTGTTCGAGTTGGTCGATGTCGTGGGCGAGGTGATGGGAGCGGCCTATCCCGAAGTGCGCGAGTCGCGGACCCAGTGCCGGGCCGTGATCCGCGGCGAGGAGGAGAGCTTCCTCACCGTCTACCGGCAGGGCATGCAGCGACTCGAGGAGTTCCTGCGCAAGGCCGAGAAGCCGGCCGCGGATGCCTGCACCGCCGGCAGTGGCGAGTTCGCGTTCCAGCTGCACGACACCTACGGCTTCCCGGTCGACATCACGCTGAAGGTGATGGAGGAGGGCGGCCATCGTCTCGACGAGGCCGCGTTCGAGGCCGCCATGACGGCGCAGCGCGAGCGCGCCCGGGCCGGGACCCAGACCCTCGAGGCCGTGTTCACCGCCAGCGTCGCGGTCGTGTTGCGCGAGGCCGGCCATGCGCCGACCAGCTTCGTCGGCTACGACAGCCTGTGCGCCGAATCGACGTTGTTGGCGCTGGTCGGTGAGGGCGACGTGCTGCTCGGCGGTGCCCGCGAAGGTGACGGGGTCGTGCTCGTCACCGCCGTGACCCCTTGCTACGCCCAGGGCGGTGGCCAGGTCGGTGATCGCGGCACGCTGCGTACGGCAACCGGCGAGGCCCGGATCCGCAACACGACCGCGCTCGATGGCTACTGGTTGCACCAGGCCGTGGTCGAGAACGGAAGCATCGAGGCCGGGCAACCGTGCACGGTCGCGGTCGACGAGTCCGCGCGGCGCGCGACCGAGCGCAATCACACCGCCACCCACCTGTTGCACGCGGCGTTGCGGCAGGTGCTCGGTGACCATGTCAGCCAGGCCGGCTCCGAGGTCGCACCCGAGCGGTTGCGCTTCGACTACACCCAGCCCGAGAAGCCGACGCAGGCGCAACTCGACCTCGTCGAGGACATCGTCAACGCCGAGGTGTTGCGGGCGACGGTGGTGGAGGCGGCGGTGCAGCCGCTCGACGCGGCGCGAGCCCAGGGCTTCGTCGCGTTGTTCGGCGAGAAGTACGGTGCCGAGGTGCGCACCCTGCGAGTCGGTGACTTCAGCAAGGAGCTGTGCGGTGGCACCCACGTCGGCAACACCGGCAACATCGGCGGCTTCCGCATCGTCACCGAGACCGCGGTCGCGGCCGGCACCCGCCGCCTCGAGGCGGTGACCGGTCTGCAGGCTCTGGCGCTGGCGCGCGAGGAACGGCGCCAGCTCGGCGATCTGTCGTTGGCCCTGAAGGTGCCGCCCGCCCGCGTCGGCGAGCGCGTGCGCGAGATCGGCGAGGAGCTGAAGCGTACCCGCAAGGAGCTCGAGAAGGCCCTGGCCCCCGATTTCGAGGTCGAGCTCGACAAGCTGCGCGCCAGCGCGCGCGAGCGCGACGGTGTCCGCACCGCGATCTACAATCGGCCCGGGCTGCAGGCCAAGGACCTGCAGGAACTGATGCGACGCGCGCAGCAGGCCCTCGATCCGTTCGCCGGCGTCGGCTTCAGCGCCGCCGGCGACGTCGTGCACGTCGTCGCCGTCGTCAGCAAGGCCTCGACCGACAAGGTCCAGGCTGGCGCCCTCGTCAAGCAGGTCGTTGCGGTGCTCGGCGGCGGCGGCGGCGGTCGACCCGAGCAGGCTCAGGGCAAGGGCCAGGATGCCACCAAGATCGAGGCCGCCATCGCGGTCGCGGAGGCGACCTTGGTCGCGGCCGGGCTGCGTTAGGTTCGGCGCTCGGTTCGTTGCGGCCAGGACTTGCGACCGCCTGGCCGAGTTTGCGCGAAGTCCCGACAAACCCGTGCCTCGCGTTGACTTCGCGCCTCGGCGGCGTAATCTCCCCGCCCTTCATTTCCTGGAAACCCTGTCCCGCGAGCACAATCGACCGCGGGCCCGGACGCGAATATGGCAAACCCGAAGCGAAAACTGAGCCGCGCCAGCAAAGGCCACCGTCGCGCTCACCTGACCCTGCAACGGGCGCAGCTCGTACGTTGCACCCACTGCGGATCGATGATCCGGCCGCACACGATCTGCAAGGCCTGTGGCCACTATCGTGGTCGCCAGATCCTCCTGGCCCAGAACGACTGAGCGAGGCGGCGCGCCGTCGCCGACCGCGGGCTGGAGTCGGCCGTGGCTCCGCTTTGCGGCAGCTGCGGTCGCACGCTCTGAGGCGCATTCCATTCCCTTATTCGGAGGCTGCACTTGAGCAAGGTTGTGCTCGATGCCGTGGGTGGCGATCACGCTCCCGACGAAGCCGTCGCGGGTGTGGCGCTCGCCATCGACAGGGGTTTCGTCAAGCCCGAAGAGCTGTTGCTGACCGGGCCCGAGGACGTGATCCGGCGCGCCTTGGGCGACAACCAGTCGCTGCGGCAGCACGGTCTCGACGCGTCGGCGTTCGAGGTGCACGACGCACCCGACGTTCTGACCTGCGATGACTCGCCGATGGACGCGATGCGCAAGAAGCCGCGCAACAGCATCGCCATCGGCATCCAGCTGGTGAAGGCCGGCAAGGCCGGTTCGTTCATCAGCGCCGGTTCGACCGGGACCGTCGTCGCGGCCGCGACCCTTGGCCTGCGCTGTCTCGAGGGCATCCGTCGCCCGGCCATCGCGGCCATGATCCACGGCGACAAGAACCCGTTCCTGGTGCTCGATGTCGGCGCCAATCCGCAGCCGAAGGCCCACCACCTGGCGCAGTACGCGTTGATGGGGTCGGCCTACTATGCCGGCACGTTCGGTTCCACGCTCGGCGTCGAGACGCCGAACGTCGGCATCCTGAACATCGGCAGCGAGGAGGGGAAGGGCAACCCGCTGGTGCGGGAGGCCCGCAACCTGATCAAGGAGCTGCCGGTCCGGTTCCAGGGCAACATCGAGGGCGTCGACGTCTTCCATGGCGACTGCCACGTCGTCGTCACCGATGGCTTCACCGGCAACGTGCTGCTGAAGTCCAGCGAGGGCATCGCCGAATACCTGCTCAAGATCGTCGGCCAGGCCATGCATCAGGTCGGCCTCGATCGCGCCACCATCGGCAGGGTGCTCGGCGAGGTCATGCCGCGCGTCGACTTCTCCGAGTACGGCGGCGCGCTGCTGCTCGGCGTCGAAGGCATCGTCACCATCTGCCACGGTCGCTCGCGGGCCCCGGCCTTTGCCAACGCGATCCGCTTCGCGTTGCAAGCCCTCGATGGCAACGTCAATCAGCACATCATCCAGGCAGCAAGGCAGATGACCTTGCCGGCGGCCGACACCAACGGATGACTGCCTGCCACCACAATTCCGCGTCCGGCAAACAGGAGGTCGGCTGATGAGTTCCCTGATCCCCGTCGGCGTTGCCGGCCTCGGCAAGTACGTCCCGGACAAGCGGCTCTCGAACCACGATCTCGAGAAGATGGTCGACACCTCGGACGAGTGGATCGTGCAGCGCACGGGCATCTCCGAGCGTCGGGTGGCGGCACCCGAGCAGGTGACCAGCACGATGGCGCTGCTCGCCGCGCAGCAGGCGCTCGACGATGCCGGCATGAAGGCCGAGGAGCTCGACCTCGTCATCTGCGCCACCGTGACCGGAGACCAGCCGTTCCCGGCGACCTCGTGTCGCATCGGCTTCGACCTCGGCGCCGTCAATGCCGGCGGCTTCGACCTCTCGGCGGCCTGCAGCGGTTTCGTCTTCGGCTCGCAGAGCGCGACCAGCATGATCGCGAGCGGGCAGTTCAGGAACGTGCTCGTCGTCGGCGCCGAGGTCCTGACCCGGATCCTCGACTACCGGGATCGCAACACCTGCGTGCTGTTCGGCGACGGCGCCGGCGCGGCGGTGTACACGCCGCTCGAACGGGCCGGCCGCGGCGAGTTCCTCGGCGGCTCGATCGGCATGGAGGGCGGCGCCGAAGACGTCCTGGCCCAGCCGGGCGGCGGCAGCCGACATCCGGCGACCACGGCCTCGCTCGAAGCCGGGCTGCACTTCATGAAGATGGGTGGCACCAAGGTCTACAAGTTCGCGGTGCGCATCTTCGCCAAGCTCGTGCAGGACGTCGTCGAGAGGTACGGCATCGACGACATCGGCGTCATCATCCCGCACCAGGTCAACCAGCGCATCATCGAGGCGGCGATGGACAACATCGGGATGCCGATGGACAAGGTGTTCATCAACATCGACCGCTACGGCAACACCTCGGCCGCGTCGGTCCCGATCGCCCTGCGCGAGGCCTATGACGCGGGTCGCCTCGAGAAGGGCAAGCTCGTGGTGATGCCGGCGTTCGGCGCGGGCATGGCCTGGGGGCATGTCCTGCTGCGCTGGTGAACGAAGGCGATCCCATGAAAGACGAGTCCAGTCATCCCGAGACGTCGAGCCCATCGCCGGCGATGCCGTTCGACGGCAAGATCGCGCTCGTCACCGGCGCCTCGCGCGGCATCGGCCGCGGCGTCGCGGTGCACCTGGCCCGCGCGGGCGCGACCGTGTTCTGTACCTCGACCAAGGACGGCGGTTGCGC
>JAGQRA010000101.1 GCA_020425885.1 Planctomycetota bacterium
AGACGGTGCGCAAGGTCAAGGTGATCGCGGTCAATCCGCACGTGGACCTGGCACTGCTGAAGATGACCCCGCCGCCCGGCGTGCGACTGAAGTTCGTCTACATCGGCGAGAGCGATCCGGTGAAGGTCGGTGAGCGGGTGTTCGCCATCGGCACGCCGATTGGCCTCGAGCGAACCGTGAGCTCCGGCATCATCAGCGTCACCAACCGCACCTGGTCGGGGTTTACCCACTTGCAGATGACCACTCCGATCAACCCGGGCAACTCCGGTGGTCCGCTGTTCAACCTGCGCGGCCAGGTGATCGGCGTGAACAGTGCCGGCTATCTCGGCGCGCAGGGGCTCAACTTCGCGATCCCGAGTAAATACGTGGTCGATTTCCTGCGCAACCGCGACGCGTTCGCGCTCGACTCGTCGCGCGAGGAGAATGGCGTGCACTACATGCCGGGACCGCGCAAGCCGCCGCGCCCGAAGGTCGAGCGGCCGGCGAAGTAAGGGGGGTGGGGCTGCTGGGGACTTGCGGACTTGGGCTGCTGGGCTCCTGGGCTCCCTCAACCTCGAGCTCTGAAGCCGCGGGGCTCTCCCGCAGCCCCGTCGCCGTCGGCATCGGTCCAGGCTCGCTTCGCTCGGCTAGGAGTCTGCGCCACAGAACGGTTAGCGGGTTCGAGCAGGAAAGCGGCGGGCTCAGCAGGTACGATTCGGCCATGGGAGGCCTGTTTGCGCCGTACGAGCCGCACCAGCAGTTGCTGTTGCCGCCATCGCTTCGGGATTGGTTGCCTGAGGATCACCTCGCCTACTTCGTCTCGGACACGGTCGATCAACTGGAGATCGGGCCGATCCTGCGGACGTATCGTGCAGGTGGCAGCGGAAACGTCGCATACCACCCCCGGTTGATGCTGAAGCTGCTGATCTTCGGGTACAGCACCGGCGTCTTCTCCTCGCGGAGGATCGCCAAGCAGATCGAGGAGAACATCGCGTTCAAGGTGCTGGCGGCAGGACATGCGCCCAGCCACCGCTCGATTGCCCGGTTCCGCCAGGAGCACATCTCGGCCTTCAAGGAGCTGTTTGTCCAGGTTGTCCAGATCGCCGTCGCATCCGGGATGGCGAAGATGGGGACGCTGGCGATCGACGGCACCAAGATCAAGGCGAACGCCAGCAAGCACAAGGCGATGAGCTACGGCCGGATGCAGCAAGAAGAAGCTCGTCTGAGCAGGGAGATCCAAGCCCTACTGAAGGCCGCTGGCGACATCGATGCTCTCGAAGACGAGGAGTTCGGGCCTGACTTCCGCGGCGATGAAGTTCCCGAAGAGCTCAAGCGGCGCGAAAGCCGGCTGCGCGTGATCAAGGAAGCGAAGAAGCGCCTCGAGGAGCGCAAGCAGCAGGAGGACGCAGCGAAGATCGAGGCGGATGGACAGCGCGATCCAGCCGAGAAGAAGCGCGGCGCGAAGCGGAAACACCCCCTGGGGAAGCCGAAGGACACCGATCAAGAGAACTTCACCGATCCCGACAGTCGCATCGTCAAGGACGGCTCCGGTGCCTTCCAGCAGGGCTACAACGCGCAGGCTGCCGTGGATGCGGATAGCCAGATGATCGTCGCTGCTGAGGTGACGCAGTGCGCGGCTGACAGCCGCGAGCTCCTGCCGGTGCTGGAAGAAGCGATGGAGAACACCGGTGCCACTCCTGACCAGCTCTTGGCGGACGCGGGCTACAAGTCGGAGGAGAACCTCGGCGAACTCGAGGACCGTGGAATCAACGCCTACATCGCGCTCGGACGCGAGGGCAAGGGCGGACAAGAGATCGATCCGGAGAAGCCCGCCACCCGGAGGATGCAGCAGAAGCTGCGCACGAATCGAGGTCGCAAACGCTACGCGGCTCGAAAGCGAATCGTCGAACCCCCGTTCGGCTGGATCAAACGATGTCTCGGCTTCCGAGCATTCAGCCTCCGAGGGTTGCAGAAGGTGAAGGGCGAGTGGGCGCTCGTCTGCTTGGCGCTGAATCTGAGGCGACTGAACCCGAGAATCGCATGGTGAAGTACGGCGAAGCGAGTCTGCGGCGTTCAAAAGCACCGAGAGGCGACCAAACCGCTCCGGTAACGCGCCCGCCGTCAGCTATCGGTTGACCACGATCGCTTCGAGAACTTGCCGGGATTCGTGAACGCGACGCCCGAGAATCCAGTCCGGGGACGGTGAGGCTCACGAGTTCCATTCTGTGGCGCAGACTCCTAGTACGCCCAGGTCGCGGTGCAACGAGTGCGCCGCAGACCCAACGCGGCGAGCGTGCTTCGCTCCGCGGCGTCTCCGCGTGCCGAGGCACGTGCCGTGACTGAGGGAATGGTCGCAACCGGATCCTCCCCGGCGAGTGCGCGGCACCAGCCGATCACACGAGCCCGCGTAGAGGTATGTCCGCCCAGTCGCACACGCGTTGCGAGCATGCCGTCCCAGGGCCGAGTTCGTCGCTCTCTTCGGCGACGACGGCCGGTCTCGCAAGGCGGCTCGCGGGGTCCGGGCTAACGCGAGGCGGATCGGCCGGGTCTGGTCGGGCATCGCAACTACCCGAACAGGAGCAACCAACCACATGGCAATCCTCTCTGATGAAAGCAAGATCGTGATCACTACCGTTCTCGGCGTGGGGCTGGCGGGTCTTCCGCTGACCGGTCAGGCAGAGCAAGGCGCGCGGGCCCAGGAGGCGGCCGTGCAGCGGCATCATGTGCAGTTGCTCGAACGCGGCACGTTGGTCGGCGCGGTGGTGAACAACGGTCGCGAGGGAGACAAGAAGGCAAAGCTCGGTTCGATCGCCGACTTGGTGATCGACGCGACCGACGGTGCCGTGCGCTACGCGGTGCTCGAGTCCGGCGCGACCCTCGGCATCGGTGGCCGGCGTACTGCGGTGGCCTGGAATTCGCTCACGTGGGACACCAACAGCAGGCAATTCTCCCTGAGCATCACC
>JAGQRA010000792.1 GCA_020425885.1 Planctomycetota bacterium
CCATCGGCGAGCAGAGCGATCAGCAGGCCGTCGAGCAGGTCGTCCTGGCCGACGATGACGCTCTGCAAGGCAGAGCGGACGGCCTGCAGGCTGCGGCTCTCCGCCTGGATCTTCTGGGCAATGGCGACGACGTCGGTCATGCGAAAATGAGGGGCTGGCTACGGAAAGGGGCGCAGACGATAACGTGTCGCAAAGACTCCGCAAACGTCACGTTCGGTTCGATGCCGCCGGGCCCGGCGGCACCGACCGCCGACCGCTGACCTCCTGATGGCGCCGCCCGCTGCGACGGGCGCTACTTGCCCTGGGCCGCCTTCTGCGTCTCGAACAACAGGCGGTACTTGGAGGCGATGCCGGCGCGCGCTTCGGCCGGCATCTGCAGGGTGACGACGCCGAAGTCCTCCTTGGCGATGTCGCGCAGCACCGCCGACGTCAGCACGAACAGGCGCGGTTCGGCGACGTCGCTCAGCAGGCGGGCCAGTTCGGGGATCGCCTCGCGACCGGCGGCCACCTCGAAGTGCTCGGGCCGCAAGACGGTCGGCACATCGCCGGCGGCCAGCGCGTCGAGCAGCCAGGTCCACTGCGGCTTGCTGCGATTGGCCCGCCACCATTCATCCATGGCGAGCCAGCGATCCTCGCGCGGCAGCAGGTCGAACCCGGTCGTACCCGACAGGGCCGCGGCGGCCGCCGACGAGTGCTCGGGCGTGCGCAGCAACTCCATCAGATCGGGGATGGACTCGGGATCCTGGTAGCCACCGAGCAGCAGCACGAGATCGGTTCGAATCGCCGGATCGGTGACGACCTTGACCTGATGACGCAGCGCCGGCACCGCCAGGCTGGCGCCGAGCCGGCCGAGGTAGAACAGGGCCAGCCGCCCGAGGTCCTTGCCGTTGGCGATGACGGCGATCTCGGCCAGACGGTGGGCGGCGCGCAGATCGCGCAGCTCGCCGAGTCCGTTGATCGCGGCCTCACGGTCTTCGGGCACCGGCGCATAGAGGGCCTGATCCAGCACGGTGAAGGCCTGTTCGCCACCGGCGCGGCCGAGGGCCCGCAGGCACTCACGGCGCAGCAGCGGCGCGGTCGCCTCGGCCGCGATCAGATCGACGAGCGGCACGCGCGCCGCAGCGAGGCGCAGCTGGCCACAGGCGTAGGCGGCGACGCGACGCACCTCCTCGTCCTCGGCGCCGTCCTGCAGCATGGCGACCAGACGCGCCGCGGCGCGCATGTCCTTGCTGAGCACGGCCTCTTCGACGGCGACCCGGCGCACGACGGCGCGCTGGTCGTCGAGCGCGGCCAACACCGATTCGGGCCCGAGCACGGCGAACACCGAGCGCACGGCCGCGCGACCGCCGCCGGTGGCACGAGCCGCGACGTCGATGCACTCACGCCAGGTGCGGTCGCCGGGCACGCCGGCGGCGAGCTCGAGCAGGTGCAGCTCGAGTTCCTGCAGTTCATCGGCATCGCGCACGATGGCGACGATGCGGTCGCCATCGCTCTCGTCGAACAGCTGGCCGCGATCGGCGCGGGCGAACAGGTGCTCGAGCGCTCGACCGCGCAACCACGGTGTCAGCACGCCCCAATTGGCGAAGACGCGGCGGCCGAAGCGACGACCGCGCTCGGTCGCATCGGCATGGGCATCGAGCCAGCGCTGCTCGGAGCGCCACAGGGCGGCGCGATCCGGTTCGTTCTCGGGGTGGCGATAGAGCTGCCAGAGCTCGCGATCGACCTCCTTCTCGATGCGCGCCACGAGCGAGTCGAACGCCATGTGGGCGGTCGCGGGCATGCTGACCTGGGCGCGCGCACCTCCGACCTGCAGCTCGAGCAGACGAACCCTGGGCAACGCGCTGTCGCACCGCATCGCCTCGGCGTCGCCGAAGCCGCACGACTCGAGCCCGCGCACGAGCGCCAACATCTGCTCCTTGCGCAGCACGATCTCGAGGCGGTCGGGCTGCGGCTTGGCCGCGATCAACCCTTCGGAGAGCAGTCGCACGACCCGCCGCTCGGTCTGCAAGGTGACCACCGCGTCGGCGGCATTGCCCTCGTCGACGGCGACCGCGGAACGGATGCCGACGAAACCCTGACGTCGAAGCTGCCACCACTCGCGCCAGGACATCGCCTCGCCACCGCCGACGATGCGGCCCGTCATGCGTACGAGGCGGCGCTCGGCCGGACCGCGCATGAGGTCCAGATTCGGCACGAAGACCCGGCTGTCGACGACGTCGAGCAACGCGTCGCCGATCGCGACATCCAGGGCGCCGTCACCGGAACCGGAATCCGTGACCGTGCCGTAGTAGGCCAGATCGGCCAGTGCCAGGGCCGCGAGGCAGCGCGTCAACGACTCGCCGGACTCCAACCGCGGTTCGAGCTTCTGCTGATGTTCGGCAGCGAGCAACGGCCGACCGAGCTGATCGCCGATCTCGGCCAGCGCGAACGCGGCATAGCAGTAGCCGCGGTCGATCGGCGGGCCGGACAGCAGTTCCTGCAGCGCCGGAATGCCGGCTTCACCGAGCTGGCTCAGCGCGGAGCAGGCCCAGCCCGCCACCGCCGGCTCCTTCGACAACAGCTTGACGAGGCGCGCCTTCGCCTGATCGCTGGCGATCGCGCGCAGCAGATCGATGCCGCGCAACTTCAGATCGAGGCTCTGATCGCTGCTGAGGGCAACGGCGAATTCGAGGTCGTCGTCGGTCGCGAGTTCGGCCAACGCCTCGGTCGCGGGCCGGCAGACGGTCGAGACCTGGCCGCGGATGCAATCGCGCAACGCGCTCTTCTCGTCGAGCTCCCCCTTCGGATCCCGCTCGGGCCCCATCAGGTACACCATCGCATCGACCACCGGCCGCGTCGCTGCCCCCAAAGGCCGCGCCAACAGCTGGAACCGCAGCTCCTCCGCGACCGCGCGCCGGCCGAAACGACGCGCGACCAACATCAGGCTGGTCATCTCCTTGGCCCGCGCACGCCGCGCGACCTCGAGGATGAGCGGCTCGATCACGGGATAGTCGAGTCCGATCTCCTGCAGCAGCAGCTCGGTCCGCGACGGCGACGAGGCCAGGACATCGAGGTCACGCCGGAACCGCTCGACCTCGTCGAGCGGCCGCGGCACCTCGGCCGGGGCCACAGCCGGCGTCCGCGGCGGCAAGCGGAGGTCGCCCTGAGGAACGGGCAGGAAGCTCGACAGGCAGAGCAGGCTTGTAGCGAGGGGCATCGGGGCAGTGGCTACCGTCGTGATGGGCGCGGCGACCGGGGTCGGAGCCACCGCAGCGGGATTCGGGCCCCGGATGATAGCGTAGGTACGGTGCCGGGACCAAATCGCACCGGTGCAATCTGGTCCCGGCACCGTACTGTCCCCGCCCCCATGACCGCGCTCACAACGGGCCAGACCCTCGAAGTCACCGCCGAACGCCTCGCCTTCGGCGGCAATGCCATCGCGCGCCACCAGGGTATCGTCATCTTCGTGCCGTTCGCCGCGCCCGGCGATCGATTGCGGATCGAGATCACCGAGGCCAAGGACAGCTTCGTGCGCGGCCGCATCGTCGAGCTGCTGAGCCCCGGGGCGACGCGGGTCGAGCCGCGTTGCCGGCACTTCGGCGACTGCGGCGGCTGTCAGTTCCAGCACGTCGAATACGCCGAGCAGGTGCGCCAGAAGGCCGCGTTCGTGCGCGACGCGCTGGTTCGCATCGGCGGCTTCGACTGGCCCGAGCCGATCGCCGTGCACAGCGCCGAACCGTGGGGCTACCGCTCGCGCACGCAGCTCAAGCTCAAGGCGACCTCGGGCCTGCGCACCGACGGCAAGCACGGCCGGCTGCGCCGTCGCGAGCGCAAGCACATGACCGAGACTCCGGTCGAGGAGAGGAACGGTCGCCCCGTGCTCGGCTTCCACCGCGCGTTCAGTCACAGCGTGCTCGACATCGAGCAGTGCCCGGTGCTGGCCCCCGAACTCGAACGCGGCATCGCCGACGTCCGGGCCGCGCTCGCCGAGCTCGATCGCAAGGATCTGCCGTACCAGATCGAAGGCGCCGTCGGCCGCGATGGCGCGTCCTGGGCACCGGACCTGCCCGGCATCCGCAAAGAACTCGTCGAGCACGTGGTCGGTCGGTTTCGCTATCTGATCGAGCCGGAGAGCTTCTTCCAGGGCAACCGCCATCTGGTGCAGGCCCTCGTCGACGCCGCGATCGGCGACGAACGCGGCGAACTGGCCTACGACCTCTACGCCGGCGTCGGCCTGTTCTCGCTGCCGCTGTCGGATCGCTTCGCCCGTGTCGTCGCCGTCGAGGACGAACGTCGCGCCGCCACGCTCGGCCGCGTCAACGTCAAGATCAACGGCTGTGACAAGGTCAGCTACCTGCGCGCCACGACCGAACAGTTCCTGCGACAGGAGCTGCGCCGGAAGCAACGTGGCCAGGACCGGGAGCGACCCGACCTCGTCGTCCTCGACCCGCCGCGCACCGGGGCACGCCCTGCCGTGCCGGCGCTGCTCGAGCTGGCCGCCCGCCGCATGGTCTACGTCTCGTGCGATCCGCAGACGATGGCGCGCGACCTGCGCGACCTGGTGGCCGGCGGCTACGAGCTGCAGGCGGTCGAGGCGTTCGACATGTTCCCGCAGACCTGGCACGTCGAGTCCGTCGCCAGGCTCGAGCTTCGCTAGCCAGACCCGGAGAAGGCATGGAAACGCGCCACATCTCGTTCGAGCATACCCGCATCGCCGTCCATCTCAGCGGCCGTGGCCCGCTCGCCGTGTTGCTGCACG
>JAGQRA010000793.1 GCA_020425885.1 Planctomycetota bacterium
AAGACGGCATGAACAAGACCATCGGTCAGCCGTGTGCGGGAAAACCGCATGCACGGTTGGATAGGGGGGCTTGGTTGCCGCGGGATTGCTTCTTCAACAAGACCAGGTAACCAAGCTCTACCAATGCCAACCGTCCTTCGGATCGGGTCGACGCGGTTCTTCTTCTACTCCAACGAGGGGGCGGAGCCTGCGCACATCCACATCGAGCAGGCCGCGGCACTCGCCAAGTTCCAAGTTCTGGCTGGAGCCGGTATCCTTGGCGTCTTCGAGCCGGTTCGGCGGTCACGAGCTTCGACACCTTCAAAAGCAGGTGGACGTGCATCGGCAAGAGTTCTTGGAGGCATGGCATGACTACTTCGGAGCCTAGTGTTGACCCACGTGCGGTTCGTGCGTCGGTGACCGATGACGAGTTGTCGGTTGACCTCGCCGACGGTCGCCGCTTGAGCGTGCCTCTCGCTTGGTTCCCGCGGCTCTTGCACGCGACTCCGAAGCAGCGCGGCAACTGGAGGATCCTCGGGGAGGGTCAGGGGCTCCACTGGCCGGACATCGATGAGGACCTGAGTGTTGCAGGCCTTCTGCGTGGTGCGGCTGCCCCAGGCGCGACCAGGAAGGCCGTCTGACTCGGTGTAGCAGCCGCCGTGCCCCGAGGCGCCGAGTGCCAGAAACGTCCTGAGCCTTCAGGCGCCGCAACCCGGCACAGCAGTACCCGCCGCCGCTGGTACCTCAGTGCTGATGCCCGCCAGGGCCGTGGACGTGACCGTGCTTCATCTCGTCCGGCGTCGCCTTGCGCACGTCCATGACCTCGACCTTGAAGTTCAACGTCTGGCCGGCGAGCGGGTGGTTGGCGGTCACGATGACGTTGTCGCCATCGATCTTGCGGACCCAGACCGGCATCGGTTGCCCGTTGCGGGCCTTGGTCTGGAACGACATTCCGGGTTGGAGATCCACGTTCGGCGGGAAGGCGGTCTTCGGCACCGGCTGTTCGGCCGTCGGATCGTATTCGCCGTAGCCCTCGGCCGGCGCGACCTCGACCTCGCAGCTGTCGCCGACGTTCTTGCCGGCGAGCTGGCGCTCGAGGCCGGGGACGATGTTGTTGTGGCCGTGCAGGTAGACGAGGGGGTCGCCGCCGAACGAATCGTCGGCGATGCTGCCGTCGTCGAGGGTCAGGCGGTAGTGGATGGTCACGGCGTGGCCGTTGGCGATCGCGGGTTTCATGGGCGAAAAAGAGTAGGGGTTGGGCGGGAGTATGAAACACCGAGTTGCCGACGCCATCGAGAATCGCGGCTGCCCGCGGACCGCCCGTACGGAGCGGCGTGGAATGCGCCAACAGCGAACCGCGGCGGCTGGCCGATGGGGAATGACGGACCCAACCAGGAGAGAGAACAAATGGTCTTGATGGAATGGAATGACAAGCTCGTGCTTGGAGTCGGCCCCATGGACAGCGAGCACCAGGGGCTCGTCGAGGCGATGAACCACGTCTACGAGCTCGACCAGGCCAATGCCGGCAAGGCGGCCGTCGATGCCGCGTTGCAGAAGCTGGCGGCTTTGACGACCAAACACTTCGCCGACGAGGAGGCGCACATGGAGAAGATCGGTTATCCCGATCTGCGCACCCATCAGGTCGTCCACAAGAACATGCTGCAGAAGTTCACCGAGCTGTTCACCGCCTTCAAGGCCGGCTCCGGTTCGGTCGACAAGGCGTTCTACGACTTCCTCAAGTTCTGGCTGAAGTCGCACATCATGGGCATCGATCGCAAGTACGCCGATCACAAGAGCCCGGCCGGCGTCTGACGGCATCGCGGCTCGCGGCGACGTCGTCCGCAGCGTGACGACGTTGCCGACCACTGGTTTGGCTCCCCCGGCATCGGCTGCATCGCGGCGTGCCGGCGCGCGGGGCTCGAGTGCGAACGCCGACGGTGCGAGCACACGGATCTGGCCGGCACAGGATCGGGCGGTGCCACGATTTCGCGTCATGTCGGAGTCGGCCATGGGCCTCTGGTCTGCGCCGGGGACGTCCCCCGGCGTTCACCACCACCGAGGAAGCCCATGTCCACCCAGACCCGTTCCATCTTGTTCACCGTCGCCCTGGCAACGTCCGCGCCGCTGCTCGATGCCCAGGCCTACGCCGCCTTCGTGTTCGACCGTTCCGGCTCGATGAGCCAGCTGCGTTCCGGCTCCTCGACCTCGAGGGCCGCCTTCTCGCAGGCCGTCGGCATCGACGACATCGGCTGGTTCTTCCAGCTCAACAACGTGATCCTGAACCAGCAGGCGAGCTGCCTCGTGTTCGAGTACCACGACTACACGATGACGCAGATCGGCGGCGTCCACACCACCGCGGCCAGCGCCCAGGCGGCGGTCGCCGCGTTGCCCGCGGCGGGCGGAGTGACGCCGCTGGCCATGGCGTTGTGTGAAGCCACCGCCGCGGTCGTCGCCCTGGCACCCGGCGCCATGGCCAGGCAGCGGTTGCTCTACGTCTACAGTGACGGTCAGGAGAACTCGAGCCCGGCGACGTCGTGCCGAGCCGGCCTGCCCGCGGCGAGCGGCGGCGACCATTGCCTGCAGCAGTGGCCGGGAGCCGTCGGCGCGTTCTCGAGCGGTTCCTGGGAGGAGGCGGTCTGCAACATCATCCACGCCAGCATCACGACCAACTTCTACTACTTCAGCGACTTCCTCGACGTCGTCGGACCCGAGGCGTTCTTCGAGGCGCTGTGCGACATGACCGGCGGCAACCTGACGCGGGTCGGCGACGGCAGCACGATCCCGCCGCAGTCCGCCTGGCGGACCTACGGCCAGGGCTGTCAGGACTTCCATGGCACCGAGCTGAGCATGACCCACGCCGGTCTGCCGCAGATCGGCAACACCGTCGACATCGGCTGTCGAACCAGCAATCCGCTGCCGTACGTGCTCGGCGTCGGACTCAACAGCAGGACCTTCGCCGGCATGCCGCTGCCGATCGACCTGACCGCGCGCGGCGCGCCCGGCTGCAGCCTCTACACCTCGTGGAATCTGACCGAGGGCATCTTCCCGTGGGGCAGCGTCTACCGCTTCAGCGTGCCGGCGGCGCCGGCCTTCGTCGGCCTGCCGCTCTACTTCCAGGCCATCCAGCTGCATGCCCTCAACAACCCGATGGGCATGGCGACCAGCAACCTGCTGAAGATGACGATCGCGCCGTGAAGGCGTCGCGGGCCCGCTGCCGCCACGGCGGCGTTCCGTTCTGCTAATCTGTCCGGTCCGCCCGGCCTCACTCTCGTCCGCACATGACCAGCACCGAAGGGTCGACAGGCGGCGATCGGCTCGAACGGGCCATCGCCGCACACCATCGCTTCCTCCGCGGAGAGGGACCGCAGCGCCGTGACGAACTGCTGGCGGCCAACGCCGATGTCCGCGACCTGCTCGAGGTGCTGCTCGCCGAGGACGAGGCCGACGGCGCGTCGATCGCCGGGGCAGCGATGGCCGAGGTCGGCGACTTCCACATCCTCGGCGAGCTCGGCCGCGGCGGCATGGGGGTGGTCTACGAGGCCGAGCAGGTGTCCCTGGGTCGCAAGGTCGCGCTGAAGATGCTGCGCGTCGACGGGCTCGCCGATCCGCGGGCACTGCTGCGCTTCCACCGCGAGGCGCAGCTGGTGGCGAGCCTCGATCACCCCGCCATCACCAAGGTGTTCGCGGTCGGCCGCGACGACGATCGCTACTTCTTCGCCATGGAGCTGGTGACGGGCGGCTCGCTGGCCGAGATGCTGCACGCGCTGCAGGGCACCGCGCCCGAGGCCGCGCGCGCACCCGATGGCCGCGCGCTCGGCGCGTTCGCGCTCGACGTCGGACAGCAGCTCGCCGCGGCGCTCGATCACGCCCACCGGGCCGGCATCGTGCATCGCGACGTCAAGCCCGGCAACGTCATGTTGCGCGCCGACGGCAGCGTGATGCTGACCGACTTCGGCATCGCCCGCGGCGACGACGCTGTCACCCTGACGCGGACCGGCGACTTCGCCGGCACGCCGAGCTACAGCTCGCCCGAGCAGCTGCGCGGCAGTGCGGTCGACGCCAGGGCCGATGTCTTCTCGCTCGGCGCCACGCTCTACGAGCTGCTCACCTTGCGGCGACCGTTCGCGGCCGAGACCACAGCCGAGACCCGGGTGCTGATCGAGAAGGTCGACCCGAAGCCGCCGTCGCGCCACAACCCGGCGGTGTCGCGCGACCTCGACGCCATCGTGTTGCGCGCGCTCGAGAAGGATCCGGGGCGACGCTATCGCAGCGCGGCCGAGATGGCGCAGGACCTGCGCAACTGCGCTGCAGGCCGGCCGGTGACGGCGCGTCGGGTCGGCCCAGGCGTGCGGCTGTCGCGTTGGTGCCGGCGCAACCCGATCGCGGCCGTGCTGATCGCGACCATCGCCATCGGTCTGGCCGCGGTCAGCTACGCGACGCGCGAGGCGATGGCAAGCAGCCGCGAGGCGGCCGACCGGCTGGTGCAGTTCCGCTGCGTCAAGGTCGAACGCGACATCCGGGTGTTGCGGCGCGCCATCGTCGACGCGCCCGGCCCCCTGCCCGAGAACGTCGCGCGGCTCGCCGAGGTCGTCGGCCAGCTCGATCAGCTGCTGCTGCAGGTGCCCGAACTGCGGGACGTGTTGGCGACGCTGCGGGCGCAGGGCCGGCCGTTGGACGCTCCCGATGCGAGTCGATTGACGACGCCGCACCCGGCCGAGGTGCGCGTCGCCTGGTTGCGCCGGGCCAGGGACGCGATCGCGTTCCGGCTGAGCGAGCTCGTCGAGGAGGGGCAGGCGACGCCCGCCTGGCAAGCGCAGGTGAGCGAACGGCTGGCCGCGATCGAAGCGGAGCGCAGCGCGCTGCTGCAGGAGATCGGCGCCCGCCGCCGGTTCGCCTTCGCCGATCGCGAGGACGAGTACCTGCACGATGCCATCGAGGACAACCTCGCCGGGCTGGTCTGGATCGAGAAGCACAACG
>JAGQRA010000794.1 GCA_020425885.1 Planctomycetota bacterium
GCCTGTCGTACGTCAGCTGCCAGCCCCCGTCGTGGCCAGCACCGGCGTCGGAGCGCGACCGCCGGCAGCGGCACGATGCGCAATCACCGATCGCCGACCACCGGGTCCGATCGTGCTCCAGCCCGACCGCGACACCGGCGAACGCATCACCCCCACAGCCCTGCTCGCGGCAGTCGCCACGCAACGGGCCGCAGGAGGGAACTGACCATGCGCCGCTTCCATTCACTCGTAATCGCCACCGCCAGCCTGATGCTGGCCGCGTTCGCGACCCTGCCCGGCAGTCCGCGGTGGGCGTTCGATCCCTACACCCAGACCCACTACATCGCGACGCTGCACACCATCTCGTTCCCGGCCGGCTCGCTCGCCGACGTCGAGGCCCGCCGCGCCATCCAGGACTGGACAGGCCTCGGCGCGACCTCGTTCCGCGCCGGCTACAACCGTGGCCAGCCGAACTACGCCAACAACTTCGACGGCATCAACACCTGGGTCTGGATCGCCGACTCCGACACCTCGTGGGATGCGCGCACCGTGCGGCGCTACAGCGGCAGCCAGATCCTCGAGTGCGACGTGCAGTTCAACGTCAGCTACTACCGCGGCTGGTCCTACGGCAACACCGACCCCAGCGCCTACCAGACCGCGACCGGCCCCGCCGATGTGCGCGCTGTCGCCCGCCGCATGATGGGTGAAGCGCTCGGCCTGATCGAACACGACGGCGTGCTCTGCAACATGAACGGCACGCCGACGCCAGGCTCGGGCGTGCAGCACGCGCCGGCGAGTTCGACCAGCGTGCTACCGCACGCCGACGATCGCTACGGCTGCCGCTGGCTGTATCCCGGCTCCGGGACCACGACCAACCTCATGGCGACATCGTGGCGGGAGCCCGCACCGGGCAGCAGCGTCGCGCGGCGGATCTGGATCACGGGCACCTGGCCGGCCGGCAGCTCCCAGGGGGCTTCGTGTTACCTCGAGAATCAGGGCAACACCACCGTCCACGGCAGCAGCGGTCTCCGCACCAGCGTCTACCTGTCGACCGACAGCACGATCACGACCTCGGACCTCGCCATCGGTCAGTTCACGTGGAACGACTGGCCGGCGCACGCCTCGGGCTTCTATGACCAATCGGCGCTGCCCGTCTACGTTCCCGCGAACACTCCCGCCGGCGGCTACTACCTCGGCATCATCCACGACAGCACCAACGTCGTGGCCGAGCAGTGGGAGAACGACAACACCTGCGTCGTCGGCTTCGTCCAGGTGACGAACGCGCCGCGCGACCTGCAGGTCTACTCGAGCGATCCGTCGTCCGGCGTCTCGATCGGCTCGAGCGCCGTCGACCTCAACAACCGGACCAGCGTGACCACGCCGGGCAGCTTCCGCTTCACCCACGGCACGATCACCACCCTGACCGCGCCGGCAACCGTCGGCGGTCGCACCTTCAGGCGCTGGCGGCTCGACGGTGCGGCGATGGCGACGGGGCAGCGCCAGCTCCAGGTCAGCATGAACGCGCCACATCAGGTCACCGCCGAGTTCCGACTCGCCGGCACCACGGCGACCCATGGCTACGGCTGCTCGACGGCTTCGGGGCCGCTGGCGGCGTCGGCCAACGCCACGGCCACGGCTGTGAGCGGCGTGCTCGGCAATCCGGTGAGCTACGCGTTGCTCGGCAGCACCACGACACCCGCGCTCGCCGACGGCGTCGAGTTCCTCGCCCGCGCTGCGCTGCAAACGTCGATCAACGTCGATCTCCATGTCGCCAACGCGACCGGCCCGGTCGGGCCGCGGCTGGCGCGCGGCGTGATGCAGGTGGACACCTCGACCAACTGGTATCGGGCCAGCTTCGCGGTGCCGGTCACCGTGCCGGCTTCGTTCGCGCTGGTGTTCGAGAACCCTCATCCGTTGCTCGAGGTACCCGTCGCGGCGTCCGGCACCCCGCAACCGCACTGCCTGCGTTTCGGCCCCGCCGGTTCGCCCTGGGTCGGACCGCTGCAGACCCAGCCCTGGGCCTGGCGCCTCACCACGCCGACGGTGGCGGCGATGACGCCTGCGCTCTCGTATGCCGGAGTGCCCGAGATCGGCAGGACCTACCAGGTGCTGCTCGGCTCGGCCCCGGCCCGGTCCCTCGCCATCCTGACGATCGGCAGGACGCAGGCCACGACGAGCCTGCTCAACTACGGCGCGCCGGGCTGCACGCTGTTCGTCACGCCTGAGAACGGCGTGTTGCGCACGGTGCAGACCAACGGCACGGCCAGCTATGCCGAGACGATCCCGGTCATCACCGCGCTGATCGGAACGCGCCTGCACCATCAGTGGCTCGTGGCCTCGCCGC
>JAGQRA010000795.1 GCA_020425885.1 Planctomycetota bacterium
AGTTCGGCCGAAGCCAGCGCCGTGCTCGTGCCCATGCCGCCGGCGACGAGCACACGGCCGTCACCGAGCACGATCGGCGTCGCGCGTTGGCGGGCGACCGCGGGGGTGCCGGCGGCTGAGAAGTGCCGTGGCGCTGCATACCCGGGATCGAACACGTCGGTCGCATTCGTCGCGATTCCAACCGAGTTCGTCCCGCCCGGGATCAGCAGGCCACCGTCCGGCAGCGCGGCGACGCCGAGCTGCGTACGCGCGACGGCGAGGTCACCGGCGGCGTGCCAGCTGCCGGTGCGCGGTTCGAACACCTCGCACGAAGTCAGCGTCGCCGAGTTGTTGCCGGCGATCGCGAGGACGCGGCCGTTCGCCAAAGTCATCGCCGCCGCGTACGTGCGCGCCGTCGCCAGCGAGCCGGTCGCCGAGAAGGTCCCGGTGGCCGGGTCCCAGATCTCGCACGAATCGAGATGGCCGGCGCCGAGGCCACCGCCGACGAGGACGCGACCGTCGGGCAGCAGTGCGGCGAAGTGGCAGGCGCGCGCCGTCGCCAGCGAACCGGTGGCGCTGAAGGTGCCGGCGTCCGGATCGTAGAGCTCGGCGCTGGCCAGCGCGGACCCGTCAGTGCCGCCGACGACGAGCACCCGGCCGTCGGCCAGCAGCGTCGCGGTGTGCTGGTCGCGGCCGGTGGCGAGGGAACCCGTGATCAGGAACGCGTCGGCCCCGGGGATGTAGAGCTCGGCCATGGCCGTCGCCGAGTTGCCACCGACGACGAGGGCGCGACCGTCGGACAGTCCGGTGACGGTGTGCAGCGATCGTCCCATGGTGAGCGAGCCGGTCGTGGCGGTGAAGGCGGTCGCCGGCGCGTTGCCGAGTTCGGCGTTGGTGGCCGAGAACGCGCTGCCGATCACGAGCAGGCGGCCGTCGCGCAGCGCCGTGGCGGTGTGGTGGCTTCGGACCTGGGTCATGGTCGGGCCGCCCGACCAGGTCGACGCGCCCGGGTCGAACAGGTAGGTGCTGGCGAAGTAGAATCCGGAGTTGTCGACCCCTCCGGTGCACAGGATGCGCCCGTCGGCCCGGCTGTTGACGGTGAAGTTGCGCTTCGCGGCCGGCAGCGCCGTGGTCGCTGCCGCACCGCCACCGACGACGCCGAGGATCGCCGCCGCGCTCGTCACCTCGCCGCCGAAGCCGTCGGCGATCACGACGCGCACGATGCCGCCATCGTCGTCGACTACCGTCGCCGGCGTGGTGTAGGCGCTGCTCGTCGCGCCGGGGATGGCGGTGCCGTCGAGCCACCACTGGTAGCTCAGCGTCCCCGTGCCGGAGGCGATCACCGCGAACGTCGCCGTGGCGCCGACCGCGACGGTGGTGTGGCTCGGCTGCGTGCCGATCACGGGCGGTGGCGGCGTCACGGTGAGGTCGAACGCAGTCTGGTCGCTGCCGCCGTCGTTCGTCGCGGTGACGGTGTAGGTCGTGCTCGGGCTGATGCCGATCGGCGAGCCCGCGATCGCGCCGGTGGTCGGGCTCATCGCGAGCCCGAGGGGCAGCGTCGGGTCGATCGTCCACGACGTCGCCGCGCCACCGGAGTTGATCGGCACGAACGGCGACAACATGCCGCCGAGCTCGACGGCGACGGTGGCCGACGGGTAGGTGATCTCCGGCAATGCATCGGTGACGACGAGGACAAGCTCGCGCGAGGTCGCGCCGGCCGCGTTGCTCGCGGTCACGATGTAGGTGGCGATGGCCGTGATCACGGTCGGCGTGCCGGTGACGATGCCGGAGGTGGAGTCGAGCACGAGCCCGTTCGGCAACGCCGGCGCGATGGCGTAGCTCACGATCGCCCCGCCGGTGCTCGCCGGGGTGTTCGGCGCGATCGGGCTCCCCATCGGATAGATGACGGGGTTGTCGGCGTACTGCAGGCCGGCCGGCGGCGACGTTGCGACGCCGCCACCGCCGCCACCGCTGCTGCAAGCTGTCGCCAGCAGCGCGAACGCCATCGCACCGGAAACGTGGGATCTCGCCATGGTCCTCATCTCGCAATGGCATCGGCCCAACCGGGTTCCCCACTGGAGTATGGGCGGCGCTTGCTCATGTCCTGTTCGACACTCGAACCCGGCACCGCGGCGAGCCCCGCGAGGATCAGGCCCGAGAACGGACCGAATGGTCGAGTGATCATTCGGCCACTCCGGTCAGCCTGCCCCGAGCCGAGAAAGCGATCTCGATCATGCCCCGACCCGACGACTCCGATCCCTGCCACGAATCCCCGATGGCGTGCCCTGGCTGTGCCGCCACGTTGCGCGCGGTCGAGCACGCGGGTCTGCAGCTCGACGTCTGCGCCTGCGGCGGCATCTGGTTCGATCGCGGCGAACTCGGTCGCTGGCTCGAACAGAACGGCATGCGCCACTCGGTGCCGGCGGCCGGCGAGCTCGCGACGGAGGAAGGGAACCGGCGCCGGTGTCCACGCTGTGCCACGGCGACGCTGCATCGCTTCGTCGCTGGCGAACTGCGTGGCTCGGGCTGCCGCACCTGTGAGGGCATCTGGCTGACGGCGATCGACGTCCGTCGCGCGCGCGGTCTTCGACCGTCGCCGGCCTCGGCCGGATCATCGGTCGCCTGGTCGTTGGCCGACTTGATCGGCTCGGTGCTACAAGGCCTGTGGCTGCTCTGACCGCGGGACTTCGCTGCCGTGACGTCGCGGCACGGCGAAGCCGCACCGGCCAATCGCCCCCGGAACTCGATCTCTATCGCTCAATGCTCTTCGACGAGAGCAGCCCCGGGAGCGCGTTTTGCGGCAGCGGCATGTCACCAACGCTCGTCGATCCACCTCCTGCTGGCAGACGGTTCGGCACTCGATCCGCTTGCCCTGCGCGTTGCAGGCGACGCGGACCGCGGCCGGACAAGTGGAGACGAGCGATGAAAGACATCCTGCAGTGGGCCAGCCCCTTCCCGAAGACCCTGACCATCCTGCTGGCGATCGGCCAGGCGACCCCGGCCCAGGACTGGGAGGCCAGCGGCGGTTTCTGGCCCGGAACCGGCGCCGCGATCGCGCTCGGCGACGTCGACCTCGACGGTTACCAGGACACCGTGCTGGTATGCACCGAGGACGTCGGCACGGCCGGGATCAACGGCCAGCGCATCATCTACATGTTCGGTTCCTACACCGGCCCCGACGGCGCGCCGCTGAACCTGCACGACCCGCTGCATCCGCCGACGTACCACTGGCTGGATCGGGCCTTCAGGTTCACCACCAACGAGAAGCCCGGAACCGGCGCCGCGCTCGTGCAGCTCGACGGCGATCCGCGGTTGGAGCTCGTCGTCGCCATGGTCTACCCGAAAGCCGGCGCGTACGAGCTCGAGTGGCGCATCGCGTTCAACCTCGCCGCCGACGGGACGCCGTCGTCGTGGAGCGCGGAGCAACGCATGCCGCTGCCGGCGACGACGCAGCGCACCGAAGGCGCCGGCATCGCATTCGCCGATCTCGGCGGTGATGCCAGGCCGGACGCCATCGTCATGGTCTACGCCGACAACGGCCCGGCCAACGACCACGTCTACTGCGCGTTGCGCGACTGGGACGCGACCGGCCCCCACGCCCAGGGACCGTGGCTCGTGGTGCCGGGCCAGGGTCACATCGCCGAGGGCGCGGACGTGGCGCTGGTGCAGCTCGACGAGAACCCGCGGCCCGAGCTCGTGTTCATGTCCTACGATGCTCCGGCCGGCGACAACGGCTTCCGCTGGAAGATCGGCTGGAACGTCAACCAGAACGGCACCACCATCGCGTGGGCCGACCGGCGCGAGGAGGTGTTCGTCGGCCACACGGTCGGCCAAGGTGCCGGCATGGCGCTGGCCCAACTCGACGGCGACCCGCGCCTGGACCTGGTGTTCATGGCCTACGAGGACGGCTTGGGCAGTCGCCGGTTCGCCGCGCACGGCGCGCGCAACGCCCTCGGGGCGGTGGTCGACCGCGGCACCGGCTGCATGCTGAATTCGGTCCAGCCACGACTCGCACCGGCGCTGTGCGCGATCCCGACCGCATGCGATCCGTTCCCGCTGGTGTCGCGCAACGCGCTCAACTTCGGCCTGTTCGCGGGTCTCGTGGTGTCGTTCGACCTGACCGATCCGGGCTTCGACCTCGCGCCGATGTTCCCCGGTTGCACGCTCATGGTGCTGCCGGTCAGCGGCGCGCTGAACATTCCCTTCGGCATCGAGCCGGTGTCGACGATCCCCGGGATGTGTGGCCTCGACACGTTGTTCGCGCAGGCCTACTACATCGATCCGGGAACGTTCGACCTCGGGCTGAGCCAGCCGATCGAGATCCTCTTCGGCCGGTTGTAGGCGGCGAATGGCATCCGCAAGCCGACGCACTCGGCGTCGAAGATCATGAAGATCGACTACGGCGAGTCGGCGCGGCATGATGGCGTCATGCATGCGCGCACGGCGTTGTCGTTCGCAGTCCTGATGGCCGCGGCAGCGTGTGGTGCTGATGGGCCGGCGCCCGGAACGATTCGGGTCGAGCCCTACGCGCTGCAAGGGCGCGAGGGCGCCATGCTCGGCGGTTCTTCCGCGATGGCCGTCAGGGTGCAATACACCGGCAGCAGGCCTTGGCGCGAGCTGGCGGTCACGTCCATCGACGCCCAAGGGAAGCAGACTCGCCGCGACCTCGGCGCGAGCAAGGCGGCCGCCGCGGAGGGCACCGTGGTCGAGAGCGACGCCGTGGCCTGCGTTTCGCTGCATGAACTCACCGTCGACGCGCAGAAACACTCGCTGTTGACGGTGCACGTCGCGCATCGGGGCGGCGACACGTTGAGCGCGCGGGCGATCGTCGACGATCTGCTGCCGAGCCCGCGATCCGGAATGGGGACGACGGCTGGTCCGACCACCGAAGTCGCCGAGGACCAACCCGTCGTTCTGTGGCGCACCACGTTCGCCGGCGGCGGTGAACTCCGGGTCGAGCTGACGATGCGGTGATCGACATCTCCATACCGGACAGTGCGCCGGAATCCCGAGTCAGAACGGTCTGCTCGGGTCGTTCACCGGTGACATCGTCGTCACCATCGGTCCCTGAGGTGCCAGGAAGATGCGGAATCGACGACTCTTGATCCTGATGTCGGTCACCTGCTTCGGCTGCGCCGCCGGGACCGGGACGCGCGCGACGCCGCCGACCGACCCGTACTCCGGCGAACTGCCGCTGCTCGCAGCCCTGCAGGCCGAGTCGCCACGGGTGCGCGAGACCGCGGCCTATTACGTCGGTCGCGGTGGCGACCGGCGCCACGTCGAGCCGATCGGAGCCCTCGTCGACGATGCGGACTTCGACGTTCGGATGATGGCCATTCGCGCGCTCGGCTTCCTGACCGCCGACCGCCGGGCACGTCGAGCCGCGACACCGTTCCTGCTCCATGCCCTCGGCGACGGCGTGTGGGAGGTGCGCCTCGACGCCTGCAGTACGCTGGCTTTCGGCGAGAGCGACGATTGGACCGAGCTCGAAGGCTGCCTCGCCGATTCGGCAGCGCTCGTGCGCCTCAACGCGGCCGTCTCATTGGCCACGCTCGGAGAGTCGCTGCCGCCGCGCGAATTGGAGAGGTTGTTCACCGAGTTCGGCAGCACGGGGGCCGCGAGGATGCTCGTGTCGCTGCTCGGTCAGCTCCGCGAACCGGCCCAGCTCGCGCTGCTGGAGCTGCTCGACGACCTTGACTCGCCCTCGGCGCGGTTCGCCATCGAGCAGACCCGCGAGCGGCTGCAGGCGGTCGCTGCCGGCAAGAGTGCCGACTGGCGCACCGCGGCGCAGTGCCTGCAGCGCCGCTTCCGCGAGGTCAACGATGCGGCCTTCCAGGCGACGCAGAGTGCCGACTGGACCGAGGTCGATCGCGCCGAGATCCTCGCTGCGGCGCGAACCGCGCGGTTCGTCGTCTGCGGTGAAATGCACTCCGACGGCGGGCCGTTGCGCCGGGCCCAGTGCGAGCTGCTGCGCGCGTTCGCCGCAACGGACCCGAAAGCGTGCGGGCTCGGTTTCGAGCCTTCGGTCGAGACGGCACAGCAGTCGGTGATCTCGCTCGCCCGCGAACTCGGCATGCAGGTGCTGCCGCTCGAACAGAACTGGCGCACGTTGAATCCCGAGCACCGTTACGCCGAACGCGACGACGAGGCGGCGGCGACGATCCGCACCTTCCTCGACGCCGACCCGAGGCACCGCCTGTTCGTGATCCGGGGCCAGAGCCACTTGCTGCCGGGAGGCTACCTGCTGCAACAGGTCGGAGAACCGGACCTCGCCGTCTTCGAAGACATCTGGCCCACCGAGGTGCCGCTGCGCTTCCGCGGTCGCGAACCGACGGCGGCAGGGCGGACGTTCCGGCTCGGCGAGGGCAGTCGACGCTACGTCTGGGCGTGTGATGACGGCGCTGGTTTCCAGGGCTACGAGGATCTCCGTGCCTGGCTGCAGGCGTGGCGGCCCCAGGCGTCGGCCACGCCGCGCTGAGCGACGGCGGCAATCACGACTGCCGATGCTGCTCCCGCAGAACGCGCATCACCCGGGCGAAGCGCTGCCTGGCGGTGTCCTCGCGCGTTCCCAGCCGAGCGGCGATATCGGCGAACGCCAGTCCCTCGAGCCGCAGTCGTACCACGTCGGCGTACTTCGGCTCCAGCCGACCGAGCAGCGCCCGCATCCATTCGATCTGGTCGCCGCGGGTGACGTCGCCGGTCGAGCTGTCGCGCGGCGTCGCGACCTCGCCGGCGGGCGCCGCGACCGCCGACTCGCCGGCGTAGTGGCGCGCCCGGCCGCCGTGATTGGCCAGCACCCAGTTCGCGTGGCGGAACAGCCAGAGCCGGAACGTGCGCGCGGTGGCGTCGTCGTCCATGGCGGCGATCGCCTGGAAGACGCGGGCGAACCCCTCCTGCGACAGGTCGGCCGCCGACAACGTGCGGCGCAGGCGCGTGCCCATGCGCCGGTCGAGGTAGCGGCGCAGCGCCGCGGCATTGGCCTCGACGAGTTCGCGGCGCGCCGCTTCGTCGCCCGCTCTCGCCAGTCGCAGCAGCGGATCCAAGGTCAGCGCCCAGCGACCGAGAGGTCGGTCACGGTGAGGGTCATGGCGACGTAGTTCGGCAGGCCGATGCCGAAGTAGCGCCAGCGTTCGGGCGGCTCTTTGCTGCCGGGCACCGAGCGCGCCAGACGTGCCGTGAACGAATCGCCGCCGTCGACCGTGACGGTGGCGACGTACTCCTCGGCGGTGGCGACGAACCGCAGCCGGCACGAGGTGTCCTGCGGGATCCTCGCCTCGATCTCGGGCTCGGGCGCCATCTTCCGAATCGAGTAGTCGCCGTCATGACGGGCGATGGAGATGCCGCCGCTGCGGAGCAGGCAGACGACCGCGCGATCGAAGATCGAGAATCCCGGCTGGGTACCCAGCCGCAGCGAGAAGGCACGCTCGACCGCGTAGTGCCGCCGGTATGTGAAGCCGAGTTCGACCTCGAAGCGGTCGCTGCGAAGGTCGATCGGATGCCACAGCATCATCACCGGTGAGTAGCTGCCGCCGAAGCCGGACAGCTCGATGTCGCCGCCGACGATCCGGCCGCGCTCGCCTTCGGTCAGCGGTTCCTGGAACGGCCCCGAGATCGACACCAGCCGCCACGGCGAAGGTGCGATCGGGAACGGACCGTCCGACAGCGATGGCAGCTGCAGACGCGACAGTCCGGTCGGCACCACCGGCAATCGACGTCGCACCAGGCGGATGCCGATGTCATCGGCCGGCGCGTCGTGCAGATAGGCCTGCTGCGCCGACAGCATCAAGTCCTCGGCGCTGACCGTGAAGGTCGAACCGCCGCGGACCAGGAACTGCTTGGTGCCGAGTTCGCGCGTCGGTTGCAGCGGCAGACAGACCTCGCGCACCGAGCCGGCTAGGTCGCGCACGCCGAACGGCGAGACATCCTGCTCGGGCGATCGCCCGAGGATCAATGCCTGGGTGTCGTCGACGCTCGACCAGTAGTTCTGCGAGAAGCGCCAGTCGTGCACCTCCCCCCACGGGTAGGAGCGACCGTCGGCGCCGCTGCCGGCACGGCGCCATTCGTCGGGCGTCGGCAGGCTGGCGTAGAAGCCGGAGTCGGTTTCGAACTCGAGTTGGTTGCGGCCGGACAGCACGGCGAGGATGTGCTCCCAGCGGATGTGCTTGAGAACCTGGGCGCCGCGTTCGTTCTCCGATCCGGGCTCCGGCAGTTGCACCGGCACGGGCGCCGGCAGGTCGGCGATGTGCAGGCCGTCGACATCCGCGAATCGCAGCTCGCGTTCTCCGATCAGGAAGCCGTCGTGCCAACGCAGCTCGTCGCGGTCCGCGGCCCAGACGCGGCGCCGATCGAAGGCGACGCCGTAGCCGGCATGGATCTGGCGATAGCCGGCGCCGATGACCTCGGGTCGCAGGAACTCGAGCGCGATCGCGCGTTCGCCTGCGGACTGCACCGCGCCGCGACGCAGCAGCCACGGCAGGGTGATGGCGGCATGGCCGTCGAGGCTGGCGCGCAGCGCGTAGTTGCCTTCCTCCGCCGCGACGGTCGCCGGCGTCGAACCGAGGTCCACGGTCGAAGGATCATCGATCTCGGCGTAGGTCGAACGCCCGTCCTGCAGCTCGACCTGCGGGCACAGCCAGAGACGGGCATGGCCCAGGGGGCACGTCACGCGCAACGTTCCGATCCGATCCAGCAGTGCCTCGTGGGCACCGACGTCGACGCGCGCCAGACGCTGTTGCCAGCGCTCGATGGAATCGCGCCGCAACGCGACGCCGCCGCCGTCGAGGAGCCGGCGCAGCTGGCCGGCCAGCAGGTCGGCATAGCGCGCACGCGCGCCGACATGGTCGGGGTCGAGCGCCAGGCAACTCTCGAGCGCGTTCTCGATCTCGGCCTCGAGGCGGGTGCGTTCCTCACCGAGCTGCCGCAGCTCGATGCCGAGCGTGCCGAGACCCTGGCGCAGCACCTCGCTCGGCGTCCGTCGCCGCAGCTCGGCGATGCGCCGCTCACCAGCGGCGAGCTGTCGCACCACCTCGTCGCGCCGGTGCACTCCGGCATCGATCGCAGCGAGCCGCTCCTCGATGGCGCGCGCCGGCAGCATGGCGCCGAACCACAGCGCCGCCGCGGCGAACGCCAGCAGCGAGAACGTGGCCACCGCCGCCAGCAGTCGATGGTTACGCAACCAGATCGCGACGCGGCGCGTCAGACCGGGCGGTCGGGCGCGCACCGGCCTGAACTCGAGGAAGGCGTCGAGATCGGCGGCGAACTCGGCGGCGCTGGCGTAGCGGCGCGAACTCTCGGCGGCCATCGCCACGGCGCAGATGTTCTCGAGATCGCGCGGGATGGTCGGATCGACGGCGCGCAGCCGCACGGCATCGCCGCGCACGATGCGGGTCATCGTCTCGTGCCGCGTGTCCGCCGCGTACGGCGGTCGCCCGGACAGGCACTCGTAGAGCGTCACACCGAGGCCGTAGACGTCGGTGCGCGCCGTGATCGGCCCGTGGCTCCTGGTCACCTGCTCGGGCGCCATGTAGTCCGGCGTGCCGACGGCGTCGCTCGTCAGCGTCAGGTGCGAGTCGCCCTCGACGAAGCTGGCGAGGCCGAAGTCGAGCAGCATCGCGAGGCCGTGTTCGTCGACCAGCACGTTGCCGGGTTTGACGTCGCGATGCACGGCGCCGTGTTCGTGGGCGTGCTGCAGCGCCAGCGCCAGATCGCGGATCATCGTCGCGATCGCCCGCACGTCGCCGCGCAGCTCGCCCGCCTGCAGCACCGCGCGCAGGGTACGGCCGGCGATCCGCTTCATCGCGTAGAACGGCGTCTCGCCATGCAGGTCGGCCGACAGGATCGGCACGATGTGCGGATGGTCGAGTCGGCCGACGACCTCGACCTCGCGGGCGAAGCGTTGCCGCGCGGTTTCGGAGCCGAACGCGCCGCGCAACAGCTTGACGGCCACGGTGCGGCCCGGAACCGATGTCTGCTCGGCCTCGTAGACGACACCCATGCCGCCGCGGCCGAGCTCGCGGCCGAGGCGGTAGTCGCCGATCTCACGGCCGGTCAGGCCACCGCTGCCCTCGAGCCACTGCACGACCCCGGCCAGGGCCTGCCTTCCCACCTCGTCGCCGAAGCCGGAGAGGGCCCGGCGCAGAGCGGTCTCGGAGCTATCGTCACGGGCGGCGGGCACCCGCAGAGTCTAGCTGGACATTACCGATCACGCCGCGGATGCCGTTGCTGGACGCCAGGACTCGACATTGGCGCGCAATGGGATGCTGCCGTAGGGCGTGACCTGGATGTGGCCGCACTCGCCGGATGGTGTGGCCCCGGGTCCGGGCAGCAGGACCCGGTAGCTGCCGGTGCCGGACCGCGTGATCGATGGCGTGCGACACCGAACACGATCGCATGTTGGTTCCGTGCCTGGCACCGTAGCAACATGTTGGTTCCGTGCCTGGCACCGAAACAACACTTCGCTGCATCCGATCCCGGCTGGCGGGAGTTGACCGGACGGAGCTTCCTGATGACATCGTTCTCCTTCGACCTCGAGCAGCACGTAGCCCGACACGGGGCGGCGTTGAAGCGGCTCGCGTCGGCGCTGCTGGGCGATCCTGCCGCCGCCGACGACGTCGTGCAGGAGGCCTGGCTCCGGGCCGTGCGGCGACCGCCGCGGCACGAATCGGCCATCGGCGGCTGGCTCTCGACCCTGGTGAAGAACGCCGCCGGCAGCTGGCGCCGCGACGAGTCCCTGCGCTCGCGGCGACAGGATGAGGTCGCTCGGCAGCGCTGCACGATCGAGGATCACGCCGCGACCATCGCCCGCGAGGAACAGGCGCGGCTGCTGATCGCCGCGATCGCCGCACTCGAGCCGCCGTACCGCGATGCCATCTGGCAGCGCTACTTCGAAGGTCTCCGACCGCGCGACATGGCGCGGGTGAGCGGCGAACCGCTGGCGACGATCAAGAGCCGCCTGCGGCGCGGACTGCAGCTGTTGCGGGCGAAGCTGGGCACGGAAGTGGAATCGGATTGGCGCCCGGCGATGGCGATGGCGTTCGGGTTGGAGGTAGCAGCTACGGGAGCGATGCTGATGACTGCGTGGGTGAAGGTGATCGCGGTGGTGATCGTTCTCGGTGCCGGGCTGCTGTTGTGGACGAGCACCGCCGGGCTCGATCACGATCCGAAACCGGAAGAGGACCGGGTCGCCAAGACGTCGACGGCGGCGGGCGCTGACTTCGGTCAGGAAGCCGCAGGCGTGCGAAGTGACCCGGTTGCCACGACGCGGGAGGCCGCGTCGGAGGCAACGGCAGAGGCGAACCCGAAACCGGCGCGCATCACTGGGCGCGTGCTCGACGCCGAGGCCGGGTTGCCGCTGGCCGCGGCGGAGGTCCGCCTGACGACTTCGTACGTGCTCTTCGGCGTGCCCGAGGACCTGACGACTCGGACCGATGTCGACGGCAGGTTCGAACTCGCGTTCGCGGCGAGCGATCAGAGCGCGAGGGTGATCGTCGGCCGCGCCGACGCCGCAACCGCGATCGCCGACCTGAGCGCGATGAAGCCGGGCCAGGTCGATGACCTCGGCGAGGTGAGGCTGCGACGAGGGCGGGCGCTGCGGGGACGGTTCGTCGACGAGTCGGGCGCGCCGGTAAGAGCGGATCTGGCCCTGACGGCGTCGTTCACTCCGGCGCAGCGGGCCGGCGCGTGGCAGGAGTTCGGCATCCGGACGGGACCGACTCAAGGCGAGGACACGTTCGTGACGACCGGAGCCGTGCCGTTCGGGCCGTGCGGCCTGGCCGTCAGCCATGGTGCCCACGAACTCGTGGCGCCGAAGCGGATCACCGTGGGCGAACAGGAGCCCGAGGAACTCGTCGTCGTCGTGCGACCTCGTCCCGGGATTCGCGGAACGGTCGTCGACGAACTCGGCAACGCGCTCGCCGGCATCGGCCTGTCGACGCGTGGCAACAACACCGTGGAAGTGACGACGGCCGCCGACGGCAGCTTCGAGCTGCTGCGTCGACACCCGTCTGAGGATCCGTCGACAAGGCTGTTCGTCGCCGACGTCGGCCCCTGCGACCCGCACCCACCGATCGATGACGTCGCCTGGGGCACGCATGGTCTTCGCATCGCGCTGCGGCGTTCGACCTCGGTGGCGATCGAGGTCGTCGATGGCGATGGGGCGGCGATCGAGGGTTTCGGCGTCGTCGTCGATCGGCCGGGCTGGCCGCTGGCGGCGCGGGCCATCGTGCGCCAGCAGGGCATCCACGCCGCTGGCAGACTCGTCGTCGAAGGCGTGGTGCACGGACGGACCTCGCTCCGCATCGTACCGACGGAAGAGAAGTGGACACCGAGCCGACCGATCGCCATCGGCGGACAGGTTCCGTTGCGGATCGTGTTGCAACGCCGCGTGCAGTCAATCGTCCGAGTCTGCGCGGCTGGCGAACCGATCGGTTCGGCGGTCGTCGACCACCTCGACGAGACCAGCAACCTGCGGGCGTCGAACACGACGGCAATCACGGATGCGCAAGGCTTCGCGACCCTGTGGCGGGATGTCGGGCCGGAGACGCGAGCCTTGCGAGTGACAGTGACGGGCCGACCACCGCTGACCGTGCGACCCGTGCTGTTCCCGGGCGATGGTCCACCGCTGCAGATCGACCTCCCCGCCGTCGGGCGGATCATCGGGCGCGTCGCGTTGCGCGGTCGCGACCGCCAGGACGTGTTGCTACGACTGCCGGGCTGGCCGGCGGAGCAGCTGCGGCATCCCGACGGCGACGGCACGTTCGCTTCGGCGCCGGTGTTCGTCGGCGAGTACGTCGTCGCGCTGCAACTGCGGATCGGCGGTCGCTTCATCCCGATTCCCGGGCTGCAACGCAAGGTCGTGGTCGTCGACGCGGACGCGACGACGGTCGACTTCGATCTGTCGGCGATCGCCGCCGCGCGCGCCCGTGGCCGCGTGCTCTCCTCCGGAGCGCTGCCGGAAGGGCTCACCGTCGACTTCCACGAGACCGGCAGCCTGCAGGTGCTGGGGTCGTCGGTCGTCGGCGCCGACCGGACGTACTCGATCGATGGCCTCGTGGCCGGAGAGTACCGGGCAGCGTTCCGCCTGCCGCCCGCGGCGCCGGGGCTGGTGCCGGCCTTCGTCGGCGACGCGTTCGTCTTGATCGGCGGCGACAACATCGTCGCCGACCTGACGTTCGTCCGCCGCCGACTCACGCTGCGTTTCACCCGCCGCGACGGCAGCTCGGCCGCGAGCCTGCGCCTGCGGGCGCGATGCGGCGGCGGCATCTGGCCGCAGACGCTGTTCGCCCCGGTGTTCGACGGGCCGCTGGTGTTGGACCCGGCGCCGTCGCTGCCGATCGAATTCGGCTCCGGACTCGAAGGTGCGCCATGGAGCGCCCCGGTGCAGATGCCACAGGATCGCCGCGACAGCGAGGTCCTGATCGTGCTGCCTGGTTAAGGTGTCGCAACGGTGCCTGGAACGAAAACAACACTCGCCTCGAGACTCGCCG
>JAGQRA010000796.1 GCA_020425885.1 Planctomycetota bacterium
CTGGTTCCACGAGTTGCCCGAACACGAACGCCTGCGACTTCGCGCCTGTTGGGCCGACGCGCGCGAGCGCGATCGCCGTTCGCGGCGCTGGGCGCCGCGCAAGCTCGAGCGGGCGCTGGCGCACGGTGCCATCGTCTCGTTGGTGGTCGGACTCGTCATCAGCGTGATGGGGGTCGGCCTGGCCGATGTGCTGATGCTGACCGTTCTCGGTTCGCTCGGGGCCGGTCTCGCCCAGCTCAGCCGCGGTGGTCGCTTCGCCTATGCCGTGGTCGGCACGGCGGTCTACTTCGGCGTGCTGGGGCGCCAACTCTACGGCAGTCCGTTCCTGCTCTACGGTGTGATCCTGATGGCCTACGGCCTCGGCGTGCTCGGCATGGAAGAGGAGATGCGGCAGGCCGGCGGCTTCGATGTCAGGCACGGGCCGTCGCCGACGCCGGCAGCGGCGAAGCCGACTCGATCCGCCGAGCTGTAGTGCGGCCGGCGCGGATCGGCTCCAGCCTCAACGCACGACCACGACTTCGGCCTGCCGCTCGCCGCTGCGCAGCATCATCAGCTGCTGCCGCACGCGGGTCTGGCCGTCGATGCCGATGGACAGCCAGTAGTTGCCGGGCGCTACGGCCGCGTCGAGCCAGCACGGCCCGGGCCCGGGCGGGCCATCGATCGTCGCGATCAGGCCGCGCTCGCCCTGCTGGTGCCAGCGGCGCGAGATGGCAGGGCCGCCCGGCTGCCGCAGGTCGATGTGGATGGCCACCTCGTCGGGGTCGAGCCCGGCGCCGCCCTGGGCCTGCAGGTCCAGCGTCAACAAGGTACCCGGCTCGAGCACGACATCCTCGAGGTAGCCGTTGGTGCCGGTCAGCGCGAAGACGCGCCGGAACGGTTGCAGCGGCCGCAGCGCACCGTCGGGCTCGGTGGCGGCAAGCCGGATGCCGTAGCGGCCGGGAGCCAGCTCGGGCAGCGTGTAGCGACCGTCCTCGTTCGAGGTGCGCCGCGCCCACAGCGAATGACCGGTGGCCCAATCGGCATCCTCGACCTCGGCGGTGAGCTGCTGCGCCTCGACGCGGACATGGCCGACCGGGCGTTGCTCCGGGTCGCGCACGACGAGGGTGATGCCGGCCATCGCCGCGCTGGCGTCGAGAAACAGCTCGAGCCGTAACGGCAATTCGTCGGCGCCGGGGGCGAGCAGCGGCTGGCTGGCCGGCAGGTGGCGGTCGGCCTCGACCAGCAGCTGACCTCGGGCCCGCGGCGCCAGGGTCAGGGAAGCCACGCCGTTGGTGCCATCGGCGCGGACGGTGGTGCCCGGCACGGTCGGGATGCCGAGGCGGAACGTGACCCTGAACGCGTCGATCGGCTCCCGGGTCGCCGCGCTGCGCACGGCCACGATCACGTTCGCCTTGGCGTCGTCGGCACCGGCATCGTCCGTGGTCGCCGCCGCGTCGTCGCCGGGCGCCGTCGCTGGCGGGTCGGATTCTTGTCCGCGCCCGGCCAGCGGGGCCGCCGCGCGCTCGGCCGTGGCCGCGGTCTCGGCGGCGGCAGGGTCGCCGGTCTCGGCCTCGACTTCCGCGGCTGGCAGCACGACCTCCTCGCCGCTCTGCCAGAGCCAGACGGCTGCGGCGGCCATGGCCGCTACGGCCAGCAACAACAGGTGGGCGCGATGCATGTCGGGTCATGTTGCCGCGGCGGTACCGTCCGGGGAAGGAGCGCACGCGAAACGCGGCCGACGCCCGGCATCGACTTGCCGGCTCACTTCACCGGCGGGACGTCGATCGCGAGCCGGGGCGTCAGCAGCTTGCCCATCCACAGCGTCGGGTCGTTGCCCCAGAAGCTCGGCTCGAAATGGAACAGCACCTGCACCTGATGTCGGCCCGGCTTGGTGCCGAGGGTCGCGCCGGCCCGGTGCCAATGGCCGGGCCGGGTCACGATCGTCCGGAAGGTACCGGTCGGATGCGGCCGTCCGAGATCGCCGGCCGCGATGAAGACCGGCACCCGATCGTTCTGCTGCCATTCCTCGCCGTCGACCAGCAGCGTGAAGTGCATCGGCTGCGGGATCTTCGCGATCGTGGTGCCGACGTGGTTGTACTTGCGGTCATGGCCGGATTCGTTGCGCAGCTGCAGGGCGAACGGAGTGGTGTCGGTGGACACCGCGCCGCTGGCCCAGACCAGCCGGGCGCGCATGCCGTGATGGTCCTCGCTCCACTCGGTCATCTCCCCGGTCATGACGATCGCGGTGCTGGCCAGCTGCGGCTCGGCGAACGTCGGCCATGGCGCGAATGCGGGAGCCGGCAGGCATTCGACGCTGAGTTCGATCCGCCATTCACCCGGCACCTCGGGGAAGAGCCGTGCGCTCTCGCCGCTCGGCATGTTGGCGTAGATCCATCTGCCGTCGTCGAGCCACTCGCGCTCGCCGGGATTGCCGATGAAGGCCGGGCGCGGCGTCTCGAGTTCGACCTCGAAGTCGCGCAGCAGCACGAGCTGGGTGGCGGTGGTCGCGTCGACGAGGAAGGGTTCGGTCTCGCCGCGGGGCGCCAGGCGGGCCTGCAACTCGAGGCCCTCGGGGCCGTGGATCGAGGCGGTCACGATCACCGGCAGGCGCTGCATGCGGCGCGAGCCGACGTGGGTCTCGCGGTCGACCCTGGCCGCGACCTCGGCGCGGGACATGCCGAACGGGAACGGGTAGACGGCGATCGGCAGCTTCGGATCGCCCTGATCGAGGTTCTTCCAGAACAGCTGCAGCGCCGCGTCGCAGAACAGCGGCGCGCTGCCGCCGCCCTTGGCCGCGACACGCAATTCGAAGTGGTCGTTGCCGGCCACGGCCGGGTCGTTCGCGATCCTGCCGTCGAAGGCGAAGATCGCGATGACGATCAGGATCGCGGCCAACGCCAGCAGCGGCCGGAGAATGGTCGCGAACGGTCGCGCGGCAGCCGGCGCCGCATGGCGGTCGAGAGCCTCGGTCAGCGCGAGGTCGGTCGATTCGAGCAGGGCAAGGCGGGCCCTGGCATCGGCGTCGGTGCGCAGCCTGGCGACGATGGCGCTCCTTTCCTCGCCCTCGAGTTCGCCGTGCAGGAACGCGACGAGTCGCGCATCGATGTGGTCGATTCGGTTCATCGGTCGTGCTCCTCCTGGCCGTGCAGGCGTTCGGCGAGCTGCACGGTGGCGGTCGCCATGCGGGACTTGACGGTGCCGAGCGGGATCTCGAGCACGCCGGCGATCTCGTCGTAGGTGAGGTTCTCGCCACGCAGCAGCAGCACCTCGCGCAGCGGTGGCGACAGGGCGGCGATGGCGGCGAGCACGCGCTGCTTGCGTTCGCGTTGGTCGAGCTGATCGAGCGGCGAGCGGCGGTGGCTGGCGAGCGCGGCCGCGGACAGGCGGGCGTCGGGCTCGGCCTCCGGCTGCTCGCGGTCCAGGGCGCGGTCGCGCCGGCGGCGGTAGGCGCAGAGCACCCGGATGGCGATGCGGTGGAACCAGGTCGAGAGCTTGGACTCACCGCGGAACGACGGCAGCGACCTGACGGTCTCGGCGAACACCTCCTGCAGTCCGTCGTCGGCATCCTGACCCAGCAACCGCCTGGCCAGAGCGCGCAACCGGTCGCCGCGCGAAGCGAACAGCTGCTCGCAGCGGGCGGTCGCATCCGGGGTCGATGGGGCGAGAGAAGGCACTGGCTGAGTTGGTGGTCCGGTCGCGCCCGAAGGTTCGGTCCGATCGAGAAACTCTGTCGGTGACCCGACATGCCGAGTCGTCGTGCCCTTGGCCGGCGCCTGCGGTGGGCAGGGCTGCCGCATCGGCGCCGTGGTCGCGACGTGCATTCCGACCGGTGAACGGTAACCTCCGTGGCGATGGACTTCCCCGCCTTCGACCCGGTCCTGATCGCGATCCCCGGGCTGCCGATCGACATCCGATGGTACGGTGTCACCTACATCATCGGCTTCTTCGTCGGCCAGTGGATCCTGGTCCGTCTGGCCAGGTCAGGGCTGCTGCCGGTGGATCCGAAGGTCGCCCCGGACATCATCTTCTACTGCGTGATCGGGGTCATGCTCGGCGGCCGCACCGGCTACGCGCTGTTCTACGACCACGGCCTGCTCAACCCGCTCGAGTTCCTCAAGGTCTGGAAGGGCGGGCTGGCGTTCCACGGCGGTCTCGCCGGCGTCGCCGTCGCCTGCTGGGCGTTCACGCGTCGCCACAAGATCGGCTGGGGGCGAGCGGCCGACAGCTGTGCGCTGGCGGTCACGCCCGGGATCTTCGCCGTGCGGTGCGCCAACTTCATCAACGGCGAGCTCTATGGTCGCGTGACGACGGCCGACACGTTCGGCGCGATGCAGTTTCCGACCGACCCCATGGCGAAGCGGGCGCTGCATCTGCCTGACCTCGAGATGCGGGACACGGAGCTCTGCATCCAGGTGGCGTTCAAGAAGCTGAAGTTCAGCGATGTGCGTGAGCAGCTGTCTCCGATCGACAGCCACGGCCAGGCCATCGACTGGGATCGGGTGGCGCCTCACCTCGATTGGGACAAGGTCAAGGCGATGACCGGCCCCGATGGCGATCCGATCGTGCCGTTCCGCCATCCTTCACAGATCTACGAGGGCGTATGCGAGGGGCTGCTGCTCGGCCTGGTGATGCTCGTGCTCTACCTCGCGACCCGCAAGAAGCCGTTGTCACCGGGTCGTTACACCGTCGTGTTCCTGCTCGGCTACGCGATCGCTCGCAGCTGCCTCGAACTCGTGCGTCAACCCGACGCGCAGTTCGAGGGTGATGGCACCGTCCTGTTCGGCATGACGATGGGGCAGACGCTGAGCGCGCTGCTCGTGATCGGCGCCATTCTGATCGTGTTCTGGCCCCGCCGCCGCTCCTGATGGAATAATCCAGGGGCCGGATCCGTCTCCGGTCCGCCCACTCGCGCCCCGCGATCGCTGCCAATGTCCAGATCCAATCTCGTCGCGTCGTCGTTGTTGCTGTTGTGCCTCGGCGGCTGTGACAATGTCGGCCGGGCGTTCGATCCGAACGTCGATCCCGGCGGCAGCGATCCGGGCTCGACCGAGTCGACGATCCAGATCGTTCGCGCCCGCGGCGATGCGCGCGAGGGTCGGCCCAAGATCAAGTCGATCGCGCCCGAGGGCGGTGGCTGGCCCGTGGCCGTACCGATCGTCATCGAGTTCACCGAGAGCGTCAACGAGGCGTCGATCGCGCCGACGTCGCCGGCCGGGACCGATGGCCGGATCGCGCTGCGGGTGCAGGGTGCGCCCCAGGTGCTGCCGTGCCTCTACGACTTCCTGGCCGGTGGCAAGGTGCTCGTCATGCGGCCGGCAACGGCGCTCAGCGACGAGCAGAATCCGACCTACGAGGTCGTCATGTTCCCCGATGCGCGCGACGTCGACGGCGTGCGCTTCCAGGTGACCGGCGACGAGAAGGTGCTGACCTCGTTCCAGGTCAATCAGTCCGCCTCGATCACCGACGGGCGCATCCTGGCGTTGTGTCCGCGCGACAACAAGACGGACGCCATTCGGGAGTCGGACTACTACGTGGTCTTCGATCGCCCGGCCAACGCGGATTCGATCCGGGTCGGCGAGAACCTGATCCTGCGTACGGGCGGTGCCGCGATCGACGGCCGCCTCAGCATGCCGCTCAAGGTCGTCGGTGAAGACGATCCCCGTGTCGTCCGGTTCCGACCGGACTCGTTGCTGGCCGCCGGTGCGCGCTACGAGTTGGTCGTCGACGACACGATCACGTTCGGTGTCGATGGCCGGCTCGAGTTCCGCGGCCGCTCGCCGTACGCGGTATTCGAGACGATCGGTCCGCAGGCGCCGACCGCCGTCCACGTCGGCAACCCGACCACCGGCTTCGCGGACAAGATCAACCGGCAGAACCTGGGCGGTCTCAGGCTCCACGTCACGGTCGCGGCCGATACGCAGAGCGGCGACACCGTCGTCGCCCGCATCTACGGCGGTGATCGCCAGTCGGCGACGGCCGGCGATGTGGCGTTCGCCGAGGCCACAGCCATCGTGCCGGCGCCGGGTGCGCAGGATGTCGTGATCGACTTCGGCACGCAGCTCGGCTCGCTGGATTCGCCGAAGTTCGAGGATGGCGGAGTCACCTTCTGCGCGCAGTTGCGGCGCGGCTCGCAGCAGTCCGGCTTCATGCAGGGGGATGCCGGCGACGAGCCGGTGTTCGATGTCACCGAGCCCACGGTGCTGCGCGTCGGTCCGCCGGGTTCGACCGCCGGCTTCGATGTCTACACCGACCTCGAGAGCCTGGCTTTGTACGGCACCGCCAGCGAACAGCTCAGCGACGCGACCCTGACCGACGGCGTCAACCCCGAGGTCCACCTGTTCGCCGCCAATGCCGACGGCTTCTTCATGGTCAACCCGGTGCCGCTGGGGCGACTGCTCGCCGCGCGCAGCTACGTGCTCAACATCACCGATCTGGCGGGCAACCTGGCCGCCGCGGCGATCACCGGCAACATCGTGCAGCGTGGCGGCGTGACGGGCACGCTGGCCGGGACGCTCACGGTTGAGGCCTATGACCACGACACGCTGTTGCCGATCGCCGGGGCCCGGGTGCTGGTCGACGCGCCGGCCGCCGCGCAGCGCACTGCCGTGACCGACGCCAACGGCATCGCGACCTTCGCCGGGTTGGCGACGACGCTGCACACGATCACGATCGTCCAGGCCGGCTACGACCTGGTCACGATGCTCGAGACGATGGCGGCCAACGTCTCGCTGCCCTTGCGGCCGATGGGCCAGCCGGTGACGAACTTCCAGGGCACCGTGCTGCCGCAGCCGTTGCCCGGTGGCTCGGTGGCGCCGGGAACGACGGCGCTGGTCGGCAACAACGCGATCCAGAACCCGATCCAGCTCGGCATCGCGACCACGGCGACGGCGCCGACCTCGATCCCGGCCACGCCGATCACGCCGGGTCGGCCGCAGATCGTCACCGCCTTCGCCGGGGTGTTCGAGCCGGTCGCGACGCCGACGTTCGCGTTCTCGGGTTTCCACATGCTCGGGACCACGCAGCTGGTGCCGGCACCGCCGCTCGAACCGGCCGTCGCCGGTGGCACGTCGGAGGCGGCGTTGCTGGTGATCCCGAGCACCGAGACGGCCGTCACGCTGGCGCCGCCGTTCACCAAGGACTTCGCGCTCGCCGCCGGACTCGACACCGCCAATCTGCTCGATGGCGCCCCGATGACGCGCGTGATGGCGTCGATGCTCGGCTTCGGTGGCCAGGTCCTCGGCGGCGTCGGCTATGTCACGCCGACCACCGGCTCCGCGTACTCGATCAACGCCTCGTACGGCCTGCCGATCTTGGCCGGGTTCGCCGGCTTCGCCCCGTACCTGTGGGTCGCGACCCAGGCGCGCGATACCGGCGGCCGGGTCAGCCGTCATCGGGCCCTGATCTTCGTGCTGCTCGGCTCGGTGATCGATGTCGTGCCGCCGCCGAGCATCCCGGTCATCACCGTTCCAGGTGGTCCGTTCGCCGGTCCACCGCTGATCACGTTCGACGATGTCCTGGACCCGACGCCGGTTCCCGGCGGTGTCGCGGTGGCGGACCTGACGGCGCAGGATTCGAACGGTCGCCGCTGGGTCGTGATGCTGACCGACGATGCCGGCGTGGGCGGCCTCGAGAGCGTGCAGTTTCCGGATCTCTCGACGGCGAACGTCACCGGGCTGGCCAGCGGTGATTGGAGCGTCTGGGTCGAGGCTCGCGTGCTGATGTCGATCCCGGCCTCGTCCCGCTACGACTTCATGCTGTCCGAACGGATTCGGCAAGAGGTGACCTACTCCCGCGCCGCGACCCAGACCATCACCGTGCAGTAGCGGATGACGACGGCGATCGCCACGCTGTCGGGGGGGCTCGATTCCGCCATCGCCGCGGCCCTCCATCGCGAGCAGAGCGGTTGCGACCTGCAGCGTTGCCTGTTCTTCGACTACGGCCAGCGCGCCCGGGTCCGCGAACTGGGCGCCGCCGAGGCGCTGGCGCAGCGGTGGCAGGTGCCGTTGCAGGTGATCGCCATGCCGTGGCTCGGCGAGCTGGCAGCCCGCTCCGGTTCGGCGTTGATGCCGGGCCAGGAGCCGCCGCCGGTCGGCACGATCGCGTGTCCCGGAGATCAGTCCTCGGCGCGGGCCGTCTGGGTGCCGGCGCGCAATGCCGTGTTCGTCAGCGTCGCGGCGGCGTTCGCCGAGGCCTTCGGTGCCGAGGTGGTCGTGACCGGTTTCAATCGGGAGGAGGCCGCGACGTTCGCCGACAACTCGGCCGAGTTCGTGGCCGCGGCAGAGACGTTCCTCGGCCTCGGGACCCGAACCGGCGTGCGCGTCATCAGCCCGACGCTGACCATGGACAAGAACGGGATCGTCGCCGCCGCCCGCAGGCTGGGCTTCGGCGCCGACGATTTCTGGTCGTGCTACGAGGGTGGCGCGCAGCCGTGTGGCCGCTGCGAGTCCTGCCTGCGCAGCCGCTGGCAGCGCTGACGCCGCCGCCGTCTCATCGCATCGTCACCCAGAGGTTGCCGTCCGCGCCCGTGGCATCGGCGGCGAGCGTGCCGCCGACGATGTTCGCCGCCGGC
>JAGQRA010000797.1 GCA_020425885.1 Planctomycetota bacterium
AAGACGGCATGAACAAGACCATCGGTCAGCCGTGTGCGGGAAAACCGCATGCACGGTTGGATAGGGGGGCTTGGTTGCCGCGGGATTGCTTCTTCAACAAGACCAGGTAACCAAGCTCTACCAATGCAGACCCGCGTTCACGTAATGCGCCGGCGGCGCGAACTCGGCGGTGGCTCGTATGCGATCGAGGTCGACGGGCCGATCCCGCCCACCGATCCGGGCCAGTTCTACATGCTGCGGACCCGCGAACGGTGGCCGGTGTTGCTGCCGCGGCCGCTGTCGCTCTACGACCGGGCCGACGACGGATCGTGGGGCAGTTTCCTCGTCAAGTCGGTCGGCCCCGGGACCAGAGCCCTGCTCGACCTCGAACCCGGCGAGGAACTCGTGCTCAATGGCCCGCTCGGCCGCGCGTTCCCGGCCGAGGTCGAGGATCCGGTCTGCATCGCCGGCGGCGTCGGGCTGGCGCCGTTCCTGTTGCTGGCGCGGCGGCGGGCGGCGGCGGGCGGCAGGTTGCGGCTGTTGTTCGGCGGTCGCTCGCGCGATGCGCTCGCCGGCCTCGACGACTTCGTCAAGATCGCCGATGTCCACACCTCGACCGACGATGGCAGTCATGGTCATCACGGTCTGGTGACGGGGCTGCTCGACGAGCTGGTGACGAACGGCGAGGTGAGGCGTGGCGAGGTCGTGTTCTGCTGCGGGCCGGACCCGATGATGGCAGCGGTCGCGGCCGCGTGTCGGCAGCACGAGCTGCGCTGCTTCCTGAGCCTCGAGACCTACATGGCCTGCGGCTATGGCGTCTGCAACGGCTGCACGGTCAAGGTCGATGGACCGCGCTTCAAGGGATGGCCGTACTCGAAGACGTGCATCGAGGGGCCGGTCTACGAGGCCTTCGAGCTGGTCGAATAGCCGGCCGGTAACCGGCCCGAACGCTCAGCCCGGGATGGCGTGGCCGCGCAGCGTCGCCAGGTCGATGAACTCGAGCGTGCGCTCGTGGGTCGATTCGAGGACCACGCGCGGCGCCCGGTCCTCCTGCAGCGCTTCGACCCAGCGCATCGCGCACAGGCACCAGCGGTCGCCGGCCTGCAGGCCGGGGAAGTCGAATTCGGGGCGCGGCGTCGACAGGTCGTTGCCGGCATCTTTGGAGAAGGCGAGGAAGTCGTCGGTCATCTCGACGCAGACGGTATGGGCGCCGACGTCCGCGTCGGAGGTGTTGCAGCAACCGTCGCGGAAGAAGCCGGTCATCGGCTCGGTGCTACACGGCTTCAGCGAGGAGCCGAGCACGTTGCGGGCCGTTTGGGATTCGGGCTCGTGCATTCGGACCGCGAGCATCGCACCCGGCTACTGCGGCAGACGAACCTCGATCTCGGCGCCGGCGGTGACGGCGAAGCGATGGAAGTTCGTCGCGTCGTCCTTACCCTTCCAGGCCAGCGCGTAGTCGCCGGCAGGCAATTGCAGCCCGGGCAGCTCGGCGCTTGCCGCGGCATCGTCGAACGCGGTCGTCTCGACCCGGATGTCGAGGTCGGCGCGCACCTGGGACAGCTCCGCTGCCGAATCCTGCGGCAACGCGAAGCGCACGATCCCCGGCCGCGGCAACAGGACGTTGCCGAGATCGCATGGCGTGGAACCGTCGACCCAGTGCCGACCGCCGTCGTGCCATCCGGTGGCGCGGTGGAACAGCTCGACCTGATACCAGCCGGCGACGAGCCCTTCGAGCCGCCGTGGCTCGCCTGACCTGCGGTGCGGCACCCGGGTGCCGACGCCGGTGTCGAGGCTCCAGACCCGGATCGTCACCCGGTCGTGCACGTTCTCGGGCAGGACCGGACGGAGCAGCAGCGAGCCTCTGGCCTCGGATGGGGGAGCGATGACGAGATCTTCAGTGTTGATCGTCACGCCGTGGACCACGGCGACCGGCAGCCGCTGGCCGTCGCCGGGCAGCCAGAGCGCGACCGAGCCCGTGGTCGCGGGCAGGTTGGCGAGCACGAACGAACCGTCTGCACCGCTGGTGGTCGAGTCGCGCCAGCTGCCGTCGCTGGCGATCCAGTCGATCGTCGCGTTCGCGATCGTCGCGCCCGCGGCATCGCGGGCCACACCGCGCACACCGGCGTCGCGATGCAGGTTCACCGTCACGGTCGTCGCGCCGGTCGTCGCGTTCGCCGGACAGGTGCCGAGGCCGGTGGCGGTCCCGCCGGCGCGCACCGTGTAGTCCCCGGCTTGCAGCTCGGTGAACGCGAACTGACCTTCGGCATCGGTCTTGCCGCGCTGCAACGGCGCCGGTCCGCTGCCGAGCAGCGCGATCGGCAGCTCTGCTGCGGGCTTGCCGTCCTCGCCGAACACGGTGCCGACGATGCGCGCCGGGATCACCGCGGCCACGTCGGCCTGATCGAGGCTGCCTGTCTGATGGACCGAGATGTTGCCGAAGCTCAGGCCGTTGAACGAGAATCCGGACAGTTCGATCGTGTTCGACTGCAAGGAGTCGGTGCCGGTGCCCGCGGTGGCGAAGACCGCGTGCGGGTGCAGGCCGGGCTTCATCTCGGGTCGGTCGCCGCCGGCGCCGGACAGGGTGAGGAAGCCGCTGGTCGGCATGCCGCTCGCTTCGCCCTTGGTGTCGAAGACGATGCGGATGCCCTTGCCGGTGTTCGGCTCGCGCAGCAGGGTCGTCGAGACCTTGTTGCCGTGACGCAGTGCGATCCGACGCAGGCTGCTGCGGCCGTCGTCGACGATGACTTCGCCGCTGCTCTGTCGCGAGCGCCATCGCAGCGAGATCCTGCCGTCGTCGCCGCTGGCGGGGTGGGCGTCGTCGAGCACGCAGCCCGGCGGTGCCAGCAGGAGATCGTGGCCGCTGACCGGCAGGCCGGTCGAATCGACGACCAGAACCTCGAGTTCGAAGGTGTAGGGATGGTCGAGCCACGATGCGGCGTCGGGTTCGACGGCCGCAGGTTCGCGGATCGTGTTCTCGTCGCTGCCGGGTGAGTCTGCCGCGGCCACGGTCGACGCCATGGCGGCATCCGGCTGGGTGTCGGCCGGAGCTGCCAGGGCGGGGTCCCGGTTCAGGCCGAAGAGGAATGCGCCGGCTGCGAGCGCGATGCAGACAATGATCAGCGCCTTCGTGTTCGTTCGCATGCGTGGCCTCGGTTGCCCCGCCATGCTACTTCGCGTCGCCGTCCAGCGTCTGCAAGCGGAACACCGGCGAGGCGACATGCTCGCGTTGCATGATGGTTTCGAGGTCGGTCAAGTGCGTGACCTGCTTCGCGGCGAGGTTGGTGGTCTCGCCGACATCGGCGTCGAGGTCGAACAGCTCGGTCACGGCCGGCCCCTTCTGCAATCGGCTGCGCACCAGCTTCAGCTTGCCCTGCCACACCGCCTGCCAGCCGCCGTAGCCGGCGAACTCGCGGTAGAGGAACGGCCGCGGCTCCTGGCGCTCGCCGCGCAACGTCGCGGCGAAGCTGATGCCGTCGATGCCCTCGGGGACTGTGGCCCCGCACAGTTCGGCCAGCGTCGGCATCCAGTCCTCGAAGCCGGTGATGCGGTCGCTCTCGCTGCCGGCCGGCACATGGCCCGGCCAGCGCACGATTCCCGGCACGCGGACGCCGCCCTCGTACATCGAGCCCTTGCGGCCGCGCAGCTCGCCGCAGGACGCGAAGAAGTCGACGTCGGTGCCGCCGATCGGGCTGTGGGTGGCGCCGTTGTCGGACGTGAACACGACGATCGTGTCGGCGGCGAGCCCGAGTTCGTCGAGCAGGTCGAGCAACGTGCCGACCGAGCGATCGAGGCGGCTGATCATCGCCGCGTAGGCGGCGCGCGGCGTGCGATGCGGCGTGTAGCCCCTGCCGCCGGGATAGGGCGTCTCCTCGAACTTGCCGGCGTAGGCCGCGAGCTCCGCATCCGGAACATGCAGCGCCAGATGCGGAATGACCGACGGGTAGTAGAGGAAGAACGGGCGCGACCGGTTGTCCTTCAGGAACGCCGACGCCGCGGCGAGGATGCGATCGGGCGCGTAGTCGCTGCCCTTGAAGCTGGCATAGCTCGCCGGGTCGTTGACATCGGCGCCTGCGGCCAGCTTGCCGTGCCCCGGCACCGGCGGCTCGTTCTTCAAAGCGATGCGCTCGGCATCGTCCCAGAGATAAGACGGCCAGTACGAATGGGCGTGGCGCTGGCAGTTGTAGCCGAAGAAGTGGTCGAAGCCGCGCTCGAGCGGGCTGCCATACGAGTCGACCGGTCCGAGGCCCCACTTGCCGTAGCCGCCGGTGCGATAGCCGGCGCCTTGCATGACTTCGCCGAGCGTGGTCTCGCCCTTCGGCAGCGGCCACTGCCCTTCGGGTTGCTGCTCCTTGTTGTCCCGCACCGCGGCGTGCCCCGGGTGCTTGCCCGTCATCAGCACGCAGCGCGAAGGTGCGCAGACCGGCGATCCCGAGTAGTGGCGCACGAGCCGCATGCCCTGTCCGGCCAGGGCATCGAGCCGCGGCGTCGCGATCTTCTCCTGGCCGAAGCAGCCGAGTTCGCGGTAGCCGAGATCGTCGGCGAGGACGAAGACGACGTTGGGCGGCCTCTTCTTGGTGCCGGCATCCTGCGCCGAGGCGAGGGCGAGCGGAGCCGCGAAGGTGGTGAGGAACGCGACGGCGAGGCGAAGCATGGAGGGCTGGAGTACTGAACCCGCTTCGCTTTTCCAGGCTCGGTCTCTGCCGAGTCTGGAAAAACGAAGCGGGTTCGGTACTCCAGGGTCTCAGTCGCAGCCGGGCTGTTCGCTGATCAGGGCGAGGTCGTTGCAGGCGTTCCAGAGCAGCACCATGGCCTGCTTGACGTTGGCGCTGGCGACCGGGGGCAGGTCGGTGCGGGCGCTGAGGGTCCTGGTGCGGGTGTAGAGTTCCAGCAATTCGCGCTCGTCGGCGGTCAGCGCGTTGCCGAGCAGGTCCTTGGTTTGGTCGGTCATCGTTCGGCTCGGTTCGTCCGGTTCAGTATTGGGGGCGCAGATCCTGCAGGCGCTTGGCCTTGAGTTCGAAGCGCGGCAGCTCGCCGGCCTTGGCGAGTTCGACGTTGAAGCGCAGGCCTTCGTGGGCATCGGCGAGGTCCTTGCCGAGCTGTTCGGACAGGGCGGGCCAGGTGTCCTCGCGGTCGGGCTTGAGCTCGACCTTGACCGTGATTTCGTCCTGCACGTCGTCGACGCGGGCGATCACGATCTGGAACTCCTCGACCTCCTTGTGCTCGCGCACGACGGCTTCGACGGCGCGCGGATAGACGTTGGTGCCGCGGATCAGCTTCATGTCGTCGGTGCGGCCGAGGATGCCGCCCTCGAAGATGTCGCCGGTGCGGCCGCAGTCGCAGCGATCGTGCGGCACCTTGCAGACCAGATCCTTGGTGCGGTAGCGCAGCAGCGGGATGAAGCTGCGGCCGAACGAGGTGACGACGCGTTCGCCGCGTTCGCCGTAGCCGACCGGTTCGCCGCTGTCGGGGTCGAGCACCTCCTCGATGAAGTGATCCTCGATGATGTGCGGGCCGCCGGGCTGGTGATCGCATTCGAAGATCATGATGGTGCCGATCTCGGTCATGCCGGCGGTGTCGCCGCACTTGCCGCCCCACATCTCCTCGATCATCTTCTTCACCGCGGGGATCGAGCCGGCCGGTTCGCCGCTGACGATGACGCGCCGCACGTTGCCGTCGCGACGCAGGTTGATGCCCATCTTCTCGGCGGTCTGGCCCATGCGCAGCGCGTAGGTCGGCGTCGCGCAGACGACGGTCACACCCATCTCGACGATCTGTTTGACGCGCTGCTCGGTCGTCATGTTGCCCGAGGCGAGCGTCAGGCAGCCGAGCTTCTCACAGCAGTAGTGCGCGCCCCAGAAACCGATGAACGAGCCGTAGGAGAAGGCGAAGAAGACCTTGTCGCTCGGTCGGACGCCGAAGCCCCAGAAGCCGTAACACCACATGTCGGCGATCCACGACCAGTCCTTGCGCGAATCGAGAACGCGCAGCGGCTGCCGACCCGAGGTGCCCGAGGTCAGGTGGTAGCGGATCGCATCGTCGCGCGGCCGGGTGATCAGATCGCCGAACAGCGGCTTCTCGGCCTGGTTCGCCATCCACTCCTCGCGCGTCATGAACGGCAACCGCCGGATGTCGTCGAGGGACCGGATCTTGTCGGGCGTCACACCGGCCTTCTCGTAGAGGCGGCGATGGAACGGCGATTCGGACCAGGCGCGGCCGACGAGTTCCTGCAGGCGATGCAGCTGCAGGGCCCGCAACTGGTCCTTGGGCAGGGTCTCGATCTTGGGATTCCAGTAGGCGATGTCGGTCGCGGCGTGCACGGAGCCTCCGTTCGGGGTGAGGGTCCGTACCTTAGATCGGCCCCCCTGTGCTGTCCACGAATGCAGCATCGCGTCATGGGTGTCCGGACTTGCGACAGATGCCGGGACAAGGGCGCCGCCGGCTCAAGTGCGGGGCCGCCGGGCCGACGATCCGACAGGCGGCTCGCCAAGGCTGTCGGCATCCAGGGATAAAGCGGCAATGGACATCTTCACGCCTATCGGGCTCGCGATGGCCTTCATCGGCGTCATCGGCGGCATGGTCCTCGAAGGAGGTCATCCGGGGGCGCTGCTGCAGGTCACGGCGTTCATGATCGTGATCATCGGCTCGCTCGGCGCGACGTTCGTCGCGACCTTGCCGTCCGACATGGGCTTCGCCTTCAAGTCGTTGAAGCGGATGTTCCTGCCCGGCAAATACGACTTCCACGGGCTCATGGAGAAGATCATCGAGCTCGCCAACCTGGCCCGCCGCGAAGGGCTGCTGGCGCTCGAGACCTACGCCAACAGCGGCCAGGGCGACCCCTTCCTGGTGAAGTGCCTGACGCTCGCCATCGACGGCAGCTCGGCGGAGGCGATCCGCGAGACCGTCGAGATCGACATGCATATCCAGGAGGAGGACGACAAGGCCGGCATGAAGTTCTGGGAGACCTGGGGTGCACTGGCGCCGACCGTCGGCGTGCTCGGCGCGGTGCTCGGCCTCATGCACGTCATGGGCGTGCTCGACCAGCCCGACAAGATCGGTCCCGGCATCGCGGTCGCGTTCGTCGCGACGGTCTACGGCGTCGGCTTCGCCAACATCGTGTGCCTGCCGGCGTCGTTCAAGCTCAAGCGTCACATCGAGCACGACCAGCTGCTCAAGAACATGGTGCTCGAAGGCGTCGTCGGCATCCAGTCGGGCATGGCCCCGGGCGCGCTCCGCAGCCGCCTGAAGGTGTATCTCGGCAGCCACGGCCACGCCGCCGAGAAGAAGTAGCGGGTGCCATGGGCAAGAAGCACAAGCACGAGGAGCACGTCAATCACGAGCGATGGCTGGTGTCGTTCGCCGACATGATGACCCTGCTGTTCGCGCTGTTCGTCGTGCTCTACGCCCTCGGCCAGGCCGATCTCGAGAAGGCCAAGCTGCTGAAGAACTCGATCCAATGGGCCTTCCACATCGCCGGCGAAGGCAAGACCAAGGACGAGGGCGTGTTCGATCAGCAGACCGGCGGCGGCGACGTGCTCGCGGGGCCGCCGCTGATCACCGCGCAGGACGGTGAGATGCGCGAGTTCCTGAAGGAGCAGCTCGAGAAGTACGAGGATGTCGCCGGCAAGTCGCTCACGATCGTGCAGACCGACGACACCGTCGCCTTCACGGCGCCGATCACCGACTTCTTCGACCCCGAGCGACCGTGGCCGGTCAAGCGCGAGGTCGGCGGCTGGCTCGAGAAGACGCTGGTCACCTCGCTGACCTTCGCCTCCAACATCCAGGTCGAGATCAAGGCGCCCGACGTGCCGATCGGCCGCGATCGCGGCGGTCGGGTCATGACCTCGATCGACCTGACGATCGAGCGGTTGCGGACGATGGCGCGTTTCGTGCAGAAGCTGCCCGAGGTGCGCGGCAGCATGGTGAAGTGCGGGTGGTCGGGGATGGATGACGATCCGGGGCAGCCGGCCTGGCGCTGGGAGGAGCGCAGCACCATCTCGGTCGCGTTCTCGAATACGCAGGGCGGGCGCTGAGCGGCGCCGGCGGCGATCGTGCGCGCGACGACCGTCAGTTCGCCGGCGTGGTCAGCATCCGGGCCAGGATCGTCTTCTGGATCATCGACGTGCCCTCGTAGATGCGCAGGGCCTGGATGTCGCGCCACAGCCGCTCGACCGGGAACGCGCTGGTGTAGCCGCGGGCGCCGTGCAGCATGACCGCGTCCTCGCACGCCTTGGCCGCGGCTTCGGTGGCGTGCAGCTTGGCCATCGCCACGTCGGCGTGCGTCTCGCTGCCGTCGAGCCGGCGCCGGGCGCAGCGATGGACCAGGGCGCGGCTGGCATGCAACGCGGTCAGGTGATCGGCGAGCCGCTCCTGCACCATCTGGAAGTCGGCGAGCCGTTGGCCGAACTGCTCGCGGTCGACGGTGAACGCGACGGCCGCGGCGAGCGCGGCGCGATGGATGCCGACCGCGCCGGCGGCGACGGAGATCCGGCCCGCGGCCAGCCCGCCCATCGCGACCGCGAAACCTCTGCCCGGTTCGCCGAGGATGTCGTCGTCGCCGGCCGGGAATGCCGCGAAGCGCAGCTCGGCGTGATCGCTGCCACGGTGGCCGAGCTCGACGCCGGGCATCGGCGAGCGCGACAATCCGGGACGCGAGGTCTCGACCAGGAAGGCGGTGATGCCTTTGCGGCCGAG
>JAGQRA010000102.1 GCA_020425885.1 Planctomycetota bacterium
CGAGGCGCGGCTGCAGCGCGGGCGCGCCGGCCGCAGCCCGCTGTTGCGCTTCCAGGCCATCGCGGCCGACGCAAACCTCGTCGCGCGCGATCTGTCGCCGCGCCTCGCCGCCGCCTGCCGCACCCTCGACGAGCTGATCGGTGCACCGGTTGGCAGCGTCACCGCGGTGCGCGGCGAGCTGTCGGACGACGATCTCACGGCCGTCCCCGCCACCGACGCCATCGCCCATCCCCGCCTCGAGGCGGCGCGCCGCGCCGTCGCGGTCGCCGAGCGCGCGCTCGACTCCGCCGCGGCCGAGGCCTGGCCGAACCTCACGGTCGGCCTCGGCTACGAACGCGAACAGCTCACCGATGAGGACTTCCTCGGCCTCTACTTCAAGATGCCGCTGCCGATCTGGAATCGAAACCAGGGGCAACATGCAGCCGCCGAAGCCGCACTGCGCCGCGCCCGCACCGAACTCGCTGCCAGGGAGCTCGAGTTCGGTTCGGAATCGGCCGCGGCGCGGCTCTTGCTCGACACCGCCAGAGCGAGTGCCGAGAGCTACCGCAACGAGGTGCTGCCGCGGCTCGACGAGGCGCATCGACTGACCGAGGCCGCATGGCACGCCGGGCGCAGTTCGCGGCTCGAGGTGCTCGACGCCAGGTTGGCGCTGATTCGAGGGCGCCGCAAGCTGCTCGATCATCTCGAGCGCTGGGCGAAGGCCGCGGCCGAGGTGCGGTACCTCGGCGGCCGGCTGCCGTGATCGGCGGGCCTTCAGTCGCCGATGGTGAGCCGCAATCCGGCCGACATGACGAAGCCGTGCGGTGCCTGCGGCTTCAGCGAGGCTCCTTGGAAGAACAGGTCGAAGCCGACGTACGCCGGCGAGTTCGGCACCACGAGGTCGACGTGGGCATGACCATCGACGTTGGCAGTGGTCACGATCACGGCCTGCCCAGGAGCCACGAGCTGTTGGCAGTTGAGTACCGGGACCGCCGCCGGCGCGACGGCGCCGAGGAATGCGACGAGGCCGCTCGCCATGTTCCGGTTGCTGTCGATGCGGCAGGTCGCACCGAGCCGCGGCCAGTTCGCGACGGCGAGCGCGGGCGCATCGGGCCCGCAGCTCGTGCCATAGCTGCTGGCCTGCGCCGAAGTCGCTGAGTAGGAGTACAGGTTGCCGACGTGCTGCAGCAAGGTGCCGCGACCACCGAACCCCGTGGCCATCGACGGTCTCATGGCGTACCGGGCGAAGGTCTGGCCGACCGGACTCCAATCGATGCCGTCGAACCTCCAGATCGAGAACTGGGCGGCGACCGGACCTGAATCGACCGCGACGGCGATCGTCGCTCCCTGGGCCTGGTCATGGGCCATCGCGGTGTAGCCGAAGTTGTTCGGTGACCGGGTCGTCACGATCTGGGCCCAGTTCGCACCGTCCCACTCCCAGGTGTCGCGCAAGAACGTACCCGACGCGTCGATGCCACCGAACAGCACGAGGCGGCCGCGCCCGACATCGTAGGCCATGAGATGGTCGCGGCGCGCGGGCGGGCTCAGGGCCGGCGTGCGCGTCGACCAGCTCTGACCGTCGAACACCCAGGTATCGCCGCGCGTCACGGTGTCGAAGCCGCCGAACAGCACCGACTCGTTGCGGACCACGTCATAGGCCGCCGCCGCACCCCAGCGCGGCCCTGGCGAGGCCGCGGGTTGCTGCTGTGACCAGCTCGTGCCGTTCCAGCTCCACTGATCGCCGAGCGGGCCGATCGGGAAGCTCCCCATCCGCAGACCGCCGAACAGCAACACCGAACCCTGGTGACGAAAGACCGCGGCGTGACTGCGACCGAGCGGGCCGCCGGTCGCGACCTGGGACCAGTTGCTGCCGTCCCAACGCCAGGTGTCGCCGTAGTCGGAGCCGTACTGATCGTCGCCGCCGAACAGCAGCGCCCCGTTGCCACCGGGCTCGGCGATGAAGCCGCAATGCTCGCGGACCGGCCCCGGTTGCGGCAACGCTGCGTTGGGCAGCCAGTAGGCGCCGTTCCAATACCAACGATCGAAGAGCGGTCGGCCGCTCGGATCGGTGCCACCGAGCATCGCGAGCTCGCCGCGCGCGTCGTCGAAGAACCAGCCGTAATCCGTCCGCGAAGGTGGCACGATGACGATCGGGGTGATCTGCGTCCACGCCGTGCCGTCGTACTCGAAGACGTTGCCGCTGTCGTCGGGCACGCAGCAGCGGCCGCGCTGCCGGTCGAACGCCATCTTCACGGGCACCTGAAACCACGGCCCCGCGGGCACGGTCTGCCGCCAGGTCGCGCCGTCCCATTCCCAGGTGTCGTTGAGGAGGGACTGACCGATGCCGCCGTGCATCACGACGACCTGACGCTGGCTGTCGTAGGCGACACCCGCAGCCGAGCGACCCTGCGGCCACATCAACAGCGATGCCTGTTGCCACTGCGTGCCGTCGAACAACCAGGTCTCGTCGCTGCCCGAGCCGCTACCGAACAAGACCACCTGTCGGCGCGCCTCGTCGAACGCGATCGCCAACCCGACACCCGCAGTCGGCGCACTCGGCGTCGCCACCGTCGTCCACGTCGAGCCGTCGTAGCTCGCGGTTGCCAGCAACTGCGACACGGACACCGCATGGAAGAACCAGGTCCTGCGCCCGACGCGATCATGGACCAGACCGATCGGACTTGCGGCCGCTTGCACCGCCGCCGGCATGGCCGTCGCAGGCCAGGTCGCGACTCCGGCAGACTCCCAGGTCAGACCGTCGCGGTAGATCACATCACGGTTTCGCGCCGTATCGTGAACGGCGAGAAAGCCCTGACCGGGGCCGTCGACGACGCGCAAGTCC
>JAGQRA010000798.1 GCA_020425885.1 Planctomycetota bacterium
CCAGCTCTACCTGCCGCTCTACAACGGCATCGAACGGCTCGAGCTCGGCACCGCCGAAGGCAGCAGTCTGGAGCCGCTGCCGGCCCGCACCGAGAAACCACTGCTGTTCTACGGCACCTCGATCATGCACGGCGCCTGCGCATCCCGCCCCGGCATGGCCTGGCCCGCGGTCGTCGGCCGTGCCCTCGATCGCGAGATCCTCAACTTCGGCTTCTCCGGCAATGGCCGGATGGAGACCGAGGTCGGGCAGTTCCTCGCCGAACTGGATCCGGCCGTGTTGCTCGTCGACTGCCTGCCCAACATGACGCCGGCGATGGTCGCCGAACGCACGCAGCCGCTGGTGCGCCAGCTGCGCGCGGCGCGACCCGACACGCCGATCGTGCTCGTCGAGGACCGCACCTTCGCCAACGCCTGGTTCGACGCCGACCAGCTCGCCGCCCATCGCCGACGTCGTCAGGAGCTGGCGACGGCAGTCGCCGCGCTGCGCGCCGACGGCGTGAAGGGGCTCACCGTGCTCGCCGGCGATGACCTGCTCGGCACCGACGGCGAAGGCTCGACCGATGGCTCGCACCCGAACGATCTCGGCATGACCCGGCAGGCAGCCAAGGTCACCGCCGCGCTGCGGCCATTGCTCGGCGATTAGCCCGGGCTTGCACGCCATCAGTTCTGCGACATCGCGTCGGGGTTCCAACAGCCGATCCGCACGCCGTTCTGGAACACGTCCATGACCCCGAGGCCGCCGTGCGGCAGGTGCAGCGAGACGCAACGCGACAGCCTCATGCCGAGCATCGCCGCCGCGAAGCCGGTCAGCAGCGAGCCCGGCAACACCAGCGCCAGTGCCTTGCCGTTCACGCCGGGCATGGTCTCCGCCCACCAACCGAGGATGCGCTCGACGGCGTCACCGAGGCTCTCGCCGCCGGGAGCCTGGGCCTCGCCGAACTCGGAGAAGAACGTATGCACGCTGCCGCTCTCCTCGCGCATCACGTCGGCCCAGGTCCGGCCCTGCCATCGTCCCATCTCCTGATCGCGGAGACGCGGCTCGATGACCGCATCGAGCTGCTTGCTCTCGGCGAGGCCGCGGGCCGGCCCCTGACACTGCGGCTGCGCGCTGCTGAAGACGCCGGCCAGGCCGATCGGCTTCATCAGCTCGAGCCAGCGCAGCACCTGGGCGCGACCGCGGCGGGACAGATCGGCCGGGCCGGAGCCGACGGCGCATTCGGCATGCGCCGGATCGAGCTCGGGATGGCGGAACAGGAACAGGCGGCAGAAGTCGGTCGGCTCGTCGAACACGCCGCGCATCTTGGCGGCTGCCTCCGCCATTGCCAATGCGCGACCACGGTCGGCTGCGCACACTTCCACCGTGCTTGCCCGCGGAAGGCGCGCTAGCCTGCGCGCGTGACCTTCGCCACCCTGAAGACCCGGATCGACGGCCTCGATGGCATCCTCGGCGGCGGCATCCGCTACCCCGACGATGCGGCCGTCTTCCTCTGCCTCGCCGGCGGCCCTGGCACCGGCAAGACCCTGCTCGCGCTCGAGGTCGTCGTCCGCGCCTGGCTCGGCGGCGAGGACGGCGCGACGTTCCTCTACTACTCGGTCGAACACACTCCCGAGAGCATCCACAAGAAGCTCGACAGCGACTTCGACTGGTACGGGTCGCGGGCCAACGTCACCGCCCTGCCGCGCGAGGTGCCCGGCCGGCTGGTGCTCGAGGCCACCGGCGAACACGGCACCACCCGCCTGATCCTGATCCAGGCCCGCCCCGCCTCGCTGGTGCAGAAGAACGCACGCGGCACGATGGTCGACATCGAGTGGATCCTGGCCGAGGTCGAGAACCATCACCGCGCCACCCCGCTGAGCATGGTCGTGATCGACAACGTCGGCCTGCTGCTCACCGATCTCGAGTACTTCGAGAAGCGCACCGCGCTGCTCGAGACCCGCCGCCGCCTGCTCGAGCACCGCATCCACGGCATCTTCGTCATGGAGGAGGCCCACCCGCGCGACCTCCGCCTGCCGTCAGCCGAGGAGTTCTCGACCGATCTGATGAACTACCTCTCGTTGCGCGAGGAGGCGACCGACTTCAAGGCCCGCGCGATCGAGATCACCAAGGCGCGGCACCAGTACTACTACCGCGGCGTGCATCATTTCTCGCTCGCCGGCCGCGGCATCACGCGCGACATCTATCTCGGCGCCCGCAACGAACGCGGCCCCGGCATGCATATCTACCCGTCGGTGGCGGCGCAGCTGTCGATGGCTCGCGACGAGGCCAAGTTCAAGGTGCCGTCGCGCAGCACCAGGACCGTCGACCTCGGCCATCCCGATCTCAATCGTGCCTTCCTGCACGACACCGGACCGGCCGAGCGGGCAACCAGCGTGCTGTTGGCCGAACCCGGCACCCAATCGACCTTCCTCGCCCTGCGTTTCCTCGCGGCCGGCCTGCGCAACGGCGAGTCGGTACTGTTGGTGTCGACCCTCGAGGACCGCGACTCGATCCGACGGATCTGCGAACGCGAACCCGTGCTGCGGACGGCATGCCTCGGTGACGACGGCAACTTCGTGCCGAACTTCAGGGTCGTCTATCTGCACCCCGAGTTCATCGCTCCGGGCAAGTTCACCTGGGACCTGATCAGGCTGTGCCAGGGCGGGCATGCCGGCGGCGAGGCCAGGGCCGTGAGCCGGCTCGCCTTCGACAACATCCATCGACTGCAGGATCGCTTCCCGCTGATCAAGAACCAGCGCTTCCTGATCGCGGCGATCCTCGACATGGTGCGCTACCTCGGCGTGACGCCGCTGTTCATCGATCTCGTGCCGCCGAACAACGGCGGCGACCGCAACGACTTCGATCCGTCGCCGTACCTGGTCGGATTCGACACCGTCCTGCACGTCTACTTCGACCGCCGCGAGCAGGGCTCACGCCCGTTCCTGCGCGTCGTCAAGTCCGTCGGCAACGACTACGTGCACGAGCCGTTGTCGATCGAGTGGCGCCGCGTCTGAAGCGGTCGCTGTCGCTCGCGATCCGAACGACCTCACGGGCCATCGCCGAACAGCCGCCGGCCCAACTCGACCAGCCCGGCGGCGTCGAAGTGGATCCCGTCCGCGAGCACGGACAGATCGCTGGTCTCGACCACCGCGCAGTCCGACAGGTTCGCGGCCACGGCACGTTGCGCATCGCGGACCCTGCCGGTCCAGGGCAGGCCGAGAGCACCGAGTCGCGCGTCGATAAGCCCGATCCGGAGCCGCGGCGGCACCCGGCCGACGAGATCGCGCAGCTCGAGGTCGACCCGCAGGGTGAGCAGCAGTTCCTCGAGATGCCCGGCGTAGCCGCGGGCCAACCCCTTCTCGAGCGCATCGGACTCGCCCTGCATCATCCAGATCGCCCGGACCCGCGGCACCAGCCCCTGCTTGCGGATCGCATCCGCCGCCATTTCGACTCGCGCGATCAGCAGCGGATATAGTTCGCCGGCGTGAGCACCCCATTCGTTCCACGGCCCGGGCGTCGGGCCGAGCGACGAAGGAGATTGCGCGGCCTTGATGATCCACACCGGCGTCGTCTGCCCGGCGGCCGCCGCGGCCAGTCCAAGCTCGGCGCCGAAGAACGGCGCACCCGGTGAGTAGTTCGTGTTGCGGCCGGCCTCCACGGCCTGCCAGCGCCGTTCCACCACGTTCCAGATCCGCACCACCGGCTGCGCGCCGCGCAATCCGGCCGGCAGACCTTCGGGGTGGGCCCAGCCTTCGCAGTTGCTCTGCCCGAAGAAGAGCACCAGGTCGGCCTCGTCACCCCGGCTCGGAACCCTGATCTCCACCACCTGGCTCGCGGGCACC
>JAGQRA010000799.1 GCA_020425885.1 Planctomycetota bacterium
CCGGCCTGGCGCAGCGCGGCGATGGCCTGGTTGCCACGCTTGGTCGGGTCCGCCGAGACGCCGACCACGACCACACCGCGCGGGCGGAAGATCCGATCGAGGTGCGCGGCGACATCGCTCCGGCTGCCGCTGGAAGTGGGGGCGGGCGGGAGGGGATCAGTCACCGGTGAAGTGGGGTTGGCGGCGCTCGGCGAAGGCGTCGATGCCCTCGCGCCAGTCGCGGGTTTGCATGCAGTGCAACAGCGCCTCGGCCTCGTCGGCGAGGGCCTGGTCGAGTCGCCGAGGTTCGGGCCGCAGCAGGCGCTTCATGCGGGCGATGGACTGCGGCGCCTGCTGGCCGACCGCGGCGGCCAGCTCGAGCGCGCGCGGCAACACCTCGGCGGCGGTGCGGACTTCATTGCAGAGGCCGAGTTCGACGGCGCGCCCGCCGAGGAAGAACGGACACAGCAGCAGCAGCTCCCTGGCCCGGGCCATGCCGACGCGGGCGGGCAGGGTGAGGGTGACGCCGCCGCCGACGAAGGTGCCGAGCCCGAGCTCGGGAAAGCGCAGCTTGGCCTCGGCGGCGACGACCGAGAGATCGCAGGCCAGCGCCAGTTCGAGGCCGGCGCCGATCGCATGGCCGTTGATGGCGGCGATGACGGGCAGCCGCGAACCCAGCAGCGCCTTGGCCGCACTCTGGCCCAGGTCGACATAGCGACGCCGGGCTTCGTCCTCGCGTTCGCCGTCGCGGTGACCCTTGAGATCGGCGCCGACGCAGAATCCGCGTCCCGCCCCGGTGACGACGACTGCGCGCAGCTGCCGGTCCGCCTCGGCGCGGGCGAGCGCGTCGAGCAGTTCGCCGTAGAGCTCCTCGCTGACCGCGTTGAGCCGCTCCGGACGGTTGAGGGTGAGCACGAGGGTGGTGCCGCTGCGCTCCTCGAGGATTGCGGCCATGACCTCCGCATCATGCCGTATGGGCCGGCTCAAGCAAGCGCGGGCGCGTTGTTGCATTCTGTATCGCGAGCGCCGATCCTGCTTCGCCTCCATGACGTGGATACTCGACTGTTGGCGATCCTCGATCGGCTCCAAGATCACGATGGCGGTGACGGGGATCCTGCTGTTCTCGTTCGTCGTCGGTCATCTCATCGGCAACCTGCAGCTGTTCTCGGGCGCCGACAAGATCAACGCCTACGCGCACATGTTGCAGGGCCTCGGCCCGCTGCTCTGGCTCGTGCGCCTCGGCCTGCTGTCGATCTTCGTGCTGCACGTCGTGACCGGCGTGCGGCTGGCGCGCGCCAATCGCCTGGCGCGGCCGGTGGCCTATAGCAAGGAGGCGACGATCCAGGCCTCGTTCGCCTCGCGCTCGATGGTGCTGACCGGCCTCTCGCTGCTCGCCTTCGTCGTCTACCACCTGCTGCATTTCACGATCGGGGTCACCAACCCGGAGCACATGGGGCACACCGCGATCCTCAACGGTCACGAGGTCCACGACGTCTACGCCATGGTGACGCAGAGCTTCGGCGTGCCGGTGATCGCGATCGCCTACGCCGCCTTCCAGGTCGTGTTGTTCTTCCATCTCAGCCACGGCATCCAGAGCTTCGCTCACACCGTCGGGCTGCATCACGCGCGCTATACGCCGATGATCAAGAAGCTGTCGTTCCTGTTCGCCGCGATCGTCGCCGGCGGCAACATCCTGCTCGCGTTGTCCGTGCTGCTCGGGCTCGTCAAGGGGGTCGCGTGAACCTCGATGCCAAGATTCCCGGCGGCCCGATCCAGGACAAGTGGGACGCCCGCAAGTTCCAGCTCAAGCTGGTCAACCCTGCCAACAAGCGCAAGTACCGGGTGCTGGTCGTAGGCTCCGGCCTGGCCGGCGCGTCGGCCGCGGCGTCGCTGGCCGAACTCGGCTATCAGGTCGAGTGCTTCTGCTTCCAGGACAGCCCGCGCCGCGCCCACAGCATCGCCGCCCAGGGCGGCATCAACGCCGCCAAGAACTACACCAACGACGGCGACTCGATCTGGCGGCTGTTCTACGACACGGTCAAGGGCGGCGACTTCCGCTCCCGCGAGGCCAATGTCTACCGGCTGGCCGAGTTGAGTGCAAACATCATTGACCAGTGCGTGGCTCAAGGCGTGCCCTTCGCCCGCGAGTACGGCGGCCTGCTGGACAACCGCTCATTCGGCGGCGCGCTCGTA
>JAGQRA010000800.1 GCA_020425885.1 Planctomycetota bacterium
ACTTCTCGTCGACGCACGGCGCCCGCAAGGGCCTGGCCGACACCGCGCTCAAGACGGCGGACTCGGGCTATCTGACCCGCAAGCTGGCCGATGTGGCGCAGAATGTCGTCATCGGCATCGACGATTGCGGCACCGAGAACGGTATCGAAAAGGGCACGGTCTACCAGGGCGACAAGGTCGCCGTGTCGTTCGTCGACGCCGTCCGCGGTCGCGTCTCGCTGCGCACGATCATGGATCCGATGACCGAGAAGGTCATCGTCGAGAAGAACAACGTCATCACGGTCGACATCGCCCGCGAGATCGAGAGCGTCGCCAGCAGCGAGCGCATCCTCGTGCGTTCACCGCTGACCTGTGAGACTCCGGTCGGCATCTGTGCCCGTTGCTACGGCATGGATCTGTCGCGCAGCCAGCTGGCCGAACCCGGCCTCGCCGCCGGCATCATCGGGGCGCAGTCGATCGGCGAGCCCGGCACCCAGCTGACGATGCGCACGTTCCACATCGGCGGCACGGCGAGCAAGAAGGTCGAGGACTCCGAGGTCCGCAACAAGCGCGCGGGCCGGGTGCAGTTCGCCAACCTGGTCCCGGTCGAGGTCGCCGTCGCCGAGCAGAAGGGCATGACCCACATGGTCGCCCTCAAGCGCAAGGGCGAGATCCTCGTCGTCGACCAGAAGGACCGCGAGCTCGAGCGCTTCGAGGTGCCGCTCGGTGCGGTGATCCACGTCACCGACGGTCAGGAGATCCCGATGACGACGCCGCTGTGCTCGTGGGACCCGCACCACAACCCGATCCTGGCCGAGGTCGCCGGTATCGTCCGCTACGAGGACATCATCGAGGGCAAGACCTTCCGCGTCGAACGCGACGCCGAGACCAAGGTCCAGCGCAAGGTGATGATCGAGCACAAGGGCGACCTGCACCCGCAGCTCATCATCGAGGATGAGAACGGCAACCGACTGGCGATCAACCCGGTGCCGGAGAAGGCCTACATCGAGGTCGAGAACGGCCAGAAGGTGGTCGCCGGCATGCTGCTGGCCAAGATGCCGCGCGAGATCCAGGGCACGCAGGACATCACCGGTGGTCTGCCGCGCGTCACCGAGCTGTTCGAGGCCCGCCGGCCGAAGGACCCGGCCGTGCTGTCGGAGATCGACGGCACCGTCGAACTCGGCGACAAGCGCCGCGGCAAGCGGACCATCATCGTCAAGGGCGAGGGCGGTCTCGAGCGCGAGCACCTGGTGCCGCAGGGCAAGAGCCTGCGCGTCCACCGCGGCGATCATGTCCGCGCCGGCGAGGCGCTGGTCGACGGTCCGTTGGTGCCGCACGACATGTTGCAGATCCAGGGCGAGCGTTCGGTGCAGAACTACCTGCTCAAGGAGATCCAGACGGTCTATCGCGCGCAGGGTGTCGGCATCGACGACAAGCACATCGAGATCATCCTGTCGCAGATGATGCGCAAGGTTCAGGTCGAGGATCCCGGTGACAGCGAGTTCCTGCCGGGCGCGGTGGTGGACAAGTTCCGCTTCCGCGAATCCAACCAGCAGCTGCGCACCGAGCGCAAGAAGCCGGCGACGGCCTCGCCGCTGCTGCTCGGCATCACCAAGGCCTCGCTGCAGTCGGACTCCTTCATCTCGGCGGCCTCCTTCCAGGAGACCACCAAGGTGCTGACCGAAGCTGCGCTGGCCGGCAAGCAGGACGACCTCGTCGGCCTCAAGGAGAATGTCATCCTGGGCCACCTGATCCCGACCGGCACCGGCTTCCGAAACTACCAGAAGACCAGGGTCCGCAAGAACGTCGACCTCCAGGCTGCGGCCGAGGAGATCGGTCGCCTCAGCCGGCAGAGCTTCCTCGACGAGGGTGGGCCGGTCATCCGCCTCGAGGGCATCGACGACGCGGCCGAGCCGCAGACGCAGACCCCCGTGGACCAGGCCGAATAGTCGACCTGGCGCCTGCCAGGTTGCTTTTTCCGAACCAATCCCTAAGTTACCCGACCCCAAAATCCCGCCCTGTGCCTTCACGCAGGCGGCGCGCAGAACAACACGCACCACTCCATGCCAACGATCAACCAGCTCATCCGCAAGGGTCGGAAGAAGATCAAGCTCAAGAGCAAGTCGCCGATCCTCGACGCATGTCCGCACAAGCGCGGCGTGTGTCTGCAGGTCAAGACGATGACGCCGAAGAAGCCGAACTCCGCGCTGCGCAAGATCGCGCGTGTGCGACTCAGCAACGGCAAGGAGACGACGGTCTACATTCCGGGCGAGGGACACAATCTGCAGGAGCACTCGATCGTGCTCATTCGCGGTGGCCGCGTGCGCGACCTTCCCGGTGTCCGATATCACGTCCTCCGCGGCTGCCTCGACGCGTCCGGTGTCGAAAACCGGCGCCGCAGCCGCAGCAAGTACGGCACCAAACGTCCGAAGAAGTGAGCGCCCGAAGAAATGAGGCGCCGGATGCCCCAGCAGACGGGCATCGAGCCGATCCGAAGCCCAGAGAGCAGCGCACAGCAATCTGATTCGATCGTCACGCAGAACCAGACCCGTCACGCAGTACCAGACCCAATCCGTAGCTCCCGATGCCTCGTTCCTACAAGTCCACCGAAGTCCACCTCAAGGGCGATCCCCGGCACAACAACAAGCTGGCCAGCAAGATCATCAACAAGATCATGTGGCAGGGGAAGAAAGTGACTGCGCAGCGCCTCTTCTATGACGCGCTCGACATGGTCTGCAAGAAGGTCGAGAACGACGATCCGGTCGAGGTCTTCACGCGCGCCATCGACAACATCAAGCCGCGCGTCGAAGTGCGCAGCAAGCGCGTCGGCGGCGCGACCTATCAGGTTCCGCGCGAGGTCAACAAGCGCCGGCAGCAGAGCCTCGCGATCCGCTGGCTCGTCGATGCCGCCCGCAGCAAGCGCGGCAAGCCGATGGCCAAGTGCTTGGCCGAGGAGCTGTTCGACGCCTTCAACAACCAGGGTGCCGCCGTCACCAAGAAGGAAAACGTGCACAAGATGGCCGAGGCGAACTCCGCCTACAGTCACTTCAGCTGGTAGTTGGCACTTCAGCTGGTAGTTGGCACTTCAGCTGGTAGTTGGCACTTCAGCTGGTAGTTGCCACTTCAGCTGGTAGGGTTGGCACTTCAGCTGGTTGCTCGCCTTCGGCTGGTGCCCGACGCTTCTCCTGGCGCCTGTCTTCTCCGGCCGCTGCGCTCACTCTGCTGGCACCTTGCGTCGTGCCGCGGAAGTAGCGATGCCATGGTGGCGACCGGTTTGATGGAAGGATTGCGGGTTTCGGGCGTCCCAGTCGGCTGATTCGGCTGCCGAATGCCGGTTGCCGAAGCTAGACTCTGGAGCCTCCGATGAAGCTGCCGATTCCCTTCCTGCTCTATACGACTTCGCTTGCCCTCGTCGGTTTCACTGGCTGGGAGGTCTACGAGCTGCTGCCATTGCAGAAGCCCGAGGCGAAGAACGAGGCTCATCTGCAGGGACGCAATGCCGCCGCCGACAAGATGGCATACGGGGGTAGCCAGGGTCCGGTCGCGGCCGACTGGTACTACACCGGCGAGGTCAGCGAGAACCGCAAGACCGGCAACCGCTGGTGGTGGAAGCAGCTTCAGGACGCCAACTTCATCGGCAAGCCACCGCCGCCGCCACCCGTGGAGCCGGGGGTAAAGGACCCGGACGAGGTGAAGCCGGAGGAGCCCATCGTCCCCTTGGAGAACATCTTCGAACTCTCGGTGCTGGTCCACGACCCGGGCGACGAAGGCCAAGGGCAGCTGTCGCACGTGGTCATACGCTACAAGCCCGAGTCAGGTGTCACGGCTCCGGAGTGGTATGTGCGGGAGCGGCAGGGTTCGCTGCTGTCCGGTTTCCGGCCGGGGGATGGGACGCCGCCGCCACGGCGGGGGGGTAACCAGAACTTCCAGGGCGGGCGCAAGAACGGCACGCGTGGTGCCAACGTGCCGAGCGAACCGATGCCGGTGTCCACCGGGACGCCGAGTGTGCTGTTGCAGAAGATCTGGGTCCAGGGAGGCGACGACGAACGGCGTTCGCCGTACCTGTGGCCACCCTTCGACAACATCCGTCTGGTGCGCGTCTCTCCGCTGGGGCAATCGGCGTTCTTCATCCGCGAGCCGCGCAAGGGCGAGGCGCCGACGGAGCCCGTCGAGGAGCCGCAGGAAGAGGAGTTCTTCAAGGATACTGCCAACCTCGGTCAGGAGATGCAGCGCGCCCTGAATGCGTTGGCCGGCAAGTCCGGCGAGCGCGTCGCGGAGGCGCCGATTCCGGCCAAGGATGACAAGTGGATCGACGTGCCCGAGACCGGCCTGGTCAACGGCCGCGTTCACGGCAGTCGGCAGGACCAGACCCGCTTCGAAAGCGAGGACGACTTCCTGCAGAAGGTCTACTTCGACACCTACACCAGCAGCGTCAGCAGTCGTCGTGGCCTGATCGTGCGCAACATCGACCCCGCGTTGGCGTCGCGGTTCGGAGTCAACGAGCAGGATGTCCTGCTCACGGTCAACAACCATCCGGTGAAGACCAAGGCCGAGGCGATCCAGTTCGGCAAGAGGGAGTACAAGAAGGGCGTGAGGACGTACGTCACGACCTGGTTGTCGGGGACGAGCGGGCTCGAGGTCGAACGCATCTACCAGTTGCCAGAGAAGTAGCGCGATGCATCGTGTTTCATGCGGCGTTCTGCGAGGTTGACGTGGGCGCCGGCGGGCACCTCCTGACGCTCGACGCGGGCAACAGCACGCTCGATTGGCTGCGACACGACACCGGAGCGAGGGGAGCGTTCGACATCCGGTCCGGACTCGAGGAGTTCGTCGCTCTGGTGCACGCGGCGACTCCGGGGCGTTGTGTTGCCGTCAGCACTGTCGAATCGGTCAGGCTCGATCTCCAGCTGGTTCTCGGCGGACGTGGCGTGCCGGTTCGATTCGCCGGCCATGAGCTGGCCTGCCCGCTGCCCCTCGAATACCGCACCCCCGAGACCTTGGGGGCCGACCGTTGGGTCGGCGCGCTCGCCGCCCACCGTGCCTTCGGCCGTAGCGTCGTCGTCGATTGTGGCTCGGCGACGACGGTCAACCTCGTCGAGCAGGACGGGACCTTCCGCGGCGGCGCCATCGGCCCGGGGCTGCGCGCGTTGGCATTGGGCATGGCGGCTGCGACCCCGGCTCTGCCCGTCGCGGACTTCGAGTCGATGCCCTCGGTGCCGTCCGCATCGACCCAGGCTGCGGTCGATACCGGGGTCGTGTCCGGATACTGCGGGCTCGTCGAACGCCTCGTCGCCGACACGGTGCGGGCCGCCGCCGGGCCGGTTCGAATCGTCGTCACCGGTGGCAATGCCCGGCGCCTGCTCGCGCGTTCCCGACTACGGGCGACGTTCTTCGGCGACCTCGTCCACACCGGGTTGCGCCTCCTCGACGAACTGCCATGAGGTTGCTGACTCCGCCGGGAATGTCGGGCGTCGCCGTGGTCTGGTTCGAACGGGCTGAACTGGAGGCCGTCGCCGCGTGTCTCAGGACACGTTCGGGCGGTCGGTTCGTCGCCTCGGGTTCGGCCGCGCCGCGGCTCATGACCCTGTGGCTGGATGGTTCGCCGTTGGATGAGGTGCTCGTCGTCGAGGGTCGGGCGCGCGCAGCCGGTGCCGACCGGGACCGGTCACGGCCGGATGGGATCGAACTGCATCTGCACGGATCGCCTGTCGTGCTTGCGGCGCTGCGTTCGCACTTCCCCGACCACGTCGCGGCCGACGGGTCTTGCCCCGGGCCCTTGGCGCCGGCCGACAGGTTGCTGCGTGCCGCGTTGTCGGTCGAGCAGCTCGACCTCGCCCTCGAGCAACGGGTGGCCGACTTCGCCGGCTTCGTCGCCGGGCTCGCCGCCCGCCCCGCGGCGGCCAGGAGCGCCGACCTGCAGGCCGCCATCGCGCGTTCCGCGGTTGCGCTGGCACACGTCGAGCCCCATCGCGTCGTGCTCACCGGCGCCCGGAATGCCGGCAAGTCGACCCTGCTGAACAAGCTGCTGTTCCGCGAACGCGTGCTGACCGGGCCGTTGCCCGGGCTGACCAGGGATCCGGTGCGCGAGCTGACCACCCTGGCTGGCTATCCCTACGAGCTCGTCGATACCGCCGGTGAAGGTGAGTTGCTGCAGGGCGTCGAACAGCGCGCCGTGCTCGCCGGGCGCGGGCTCCGGCGCGGCGCGACCCTGTTGCTCGTCGTCGATGCGAGCTGTGACCCGTCGGCGCTCGATCGAGGGCTCGCAGCGACGGGGCAGCCGGTCCTCGTCGTGGCCAACAAGGGGGATCTGGGGGCGAGCCCGTGGCCCGAGGACTTCCCATGCCATCTCCGGCTTTCGGCGTTGCGCGACGATCCGGTCGAGCTCCGGGCAGCAGTCGGGGAACGGTTGCGGCGGCATCGATCGTTGCCGGTTGCCGGACCGGTCGGTGGGCCGGCGGCGTTGAGCCGTGAGCAGCACGCGACCTTGACCGGACTCGGCGGGCGCGGCGACGGCAGCCGATGATCGCTTGCGGTTGCCGGGGCGCCGTGCATGATGCGCGATCGGATTGACCGACCAAGAGAAGCGCGACCTCGTCTCGATTGACGACCTGAGCACCGAGGAGATCCTCGAGCTGTTCCATCACGCCGAGGAGTTCCGCCAGAACCTCAGTGATTGGTCCGACCTTTGTCGCGGCGCCATCATGGCGACGCTGTTCTTCGAGCCGAGCACGAGAACGAGGCTCAGTTTCGAATCGGCGATGCTGCGCCTCGGCGGCGGCGTGATCTCGGCCGCCGACGAGAAGAACACGAGCCGTGCCAAGGGCGAGTCGCTCGCCGACACCGTTCGCGTCGTGGGCGGCAGCTATGCCGACATCCTCGTCGTGCGCCATCCCGAAGACGGTGCCGCGCGAGTCGCGGCGCGTTACGCGCGGGTGCCGGTCATCAACGGCGGTGACGGAGCGCACGAGCATCCGACCCAGACGCTCTGCGATCTCTACACCTTGTGGAAGGAGAAGGGGCGGCTGCGTGGGCTCGACGTCGTGCTCTGCGGTGATCTGCGCTACTCGCGCACCATCCACTCGTTCTGCTACGCGTTGGCGCGGCTCGGGGCCAACATCGTCACCATGCCGTACCCGGGCTTCGAATTGCCTGATTACGTGTTGCAGCGTCTGCGCCGCGACTTCGACGTCCAGGCCGCAGTCGCCTCGGTCGGCGATCTTCCCGGCCTCGCCGGCAGCAGTCAGGCGGCCGCATATCTCACCGCGAGCAAGCCGCATCAGCTGGCTTTGTTCACGAGCCTGACCAACGTCGAGGTCAATCGTATCGATGCGATCTACATGACCCGCGCCCAACGCGAGCGGCACGAGGGCCAGTCGACTGCCGACTATCCGCGGCTGACGCGCTCGACACTCGGCGCCGCTGCGGCCAGGGACGCGCGCATCATGCACCCGCTGCCGCGCGTCGATGAGATCGACTACGATGTCGATGACGATCCACGATCGGTCTACTTCCGACAGGCAGAGCTCGGCGTGCCGATGCGGATGGCGTTGATGGCGTTCCTGCTGGGCAAGATCCAGTTGCGTTCGAAGCGGCCAGAGGCGCTGTCGGTGCACCGCGGACTCGAGGGCGGCGTCGGGCTGCGTTGCCGCAACGAGCGCTGCATCACCAACGGCGAAGGGGTTCGCTATCTGGTGCGCGATTTCAGGCTGCGTGAGTCCGAGTCGGCCCCTGTCCTGTCCTGCGCCTACTGCGAGCGCGATGTCGAGGCGCGCTTCATTGGCCACACCCAGAGCCGCTGCTACCACCGCTACAACGCGGCCGAGGCGAAGCGGATCAAGCTTCAGAACCGGGTCTACTTCGAGTCCGAGGCCCAGGCCGAGGCGGCGGGTTTCACCGCGTCACCGGGTTGAGTTCCGCTCGATTCGGTCGCGGTAGCGAGTGCGAGAGCGAGCGGAACCGCACCCGAAGTGGCTCGCAAGGCCCCTCGGATGGGCGTTTCCCATTCGGTATCACGGTCAGTAAGATGTATCCCGAAAACGGGTTATGGGTTCTTGCTCAATCGATGGGGGGCGGCATGATGTTTGTTGCCCACCGCTCGAGGCCTCATGGCTCCGAAGCTCCTCTCGGCTCGGTCCAAGCATCCTCCCCCCCGCGTTGTAACATGCCCATGGCTCTGGTTTCGTATACCTATCCGCTGCGCCGCCTTGCTGTGACTGCTACTGTCCGTGCGCTCCGTTGCGGAACGATATCCGAGCCGATTCTCGCGTCCGTCCGAAACACCCCTCATGCCTCGCTCTATCGCTCCCCGGGTGGACCGGTCGGGGCTGAGAACGGTGATTGCGACACGGCCAATTCTTCCTGCTGAACATGGTAGACAACTTCTCAGCTCGTTCTTCCCGCCTTGCGCACGCGGCCTCCGCTGCAGTGCTGATGTTGCTCGCGGCATGTGGCAGCAAGGGCTCGGCCGTCCAGGTCACGGGTGATCAGACGGTGCATCCGGAGCTCCTGCGCCTCGAGACCGGAAGGATCGTCGATGTCTACGGCCTGCAGGTGACCGCGGAGGGATCGTCGATCGCGCTGTTCAAGCGCGACGTGATGATCGGCCCGGACATCCAGGACGAGCGTGGCACCAACGAAAGCAAGGGCGACGAGGAGGTCCTCTACGACTTCATCGGTTCCGACCCCGATACCCTGCAGCCACGTCTCCTGATCCCCCGCGACGTGACGGGTGAAGAGTTCAAGTCGGCGTTCGACGCCTTGGACGATCAGGTGCGCTCGGTCTCGCCGATGCTCTACGGCAGCAACCAACCAGGCTCGCCGTTCAGCGTCGTCGCGCGCAACGCAGCCTTGCGGCTCACGTTCTCGGCCGCGCTCGGGATCGACGAGAGCTTCTTCGTCGAGCGCAACAACGAAGGTCAGATCATCGGCCTGCGCAACACGGAAGCGGTGCAATTGCTGCGCATCTCCGGCAACCCGGACGAGCCCGGTGGCGTCCTGCCGCTGCCGATCCGCGTCGTCCCCGATGGCAATCAGCTGATCATCGATCCGGTTCTCCTGGGCACCGAGGGGCTGCAGTATCAGACGCGCAACAATGCCGCGGGCCTGCCGGAGTCTCCCGACCAGATCGGCGCCAACATCCGCGTGGCGCTGGCCCTCGAAGGCCCGCTCGCGATTCCGGGCCTGCGTGAGCCGACGCCTTGGCTGGGACTCAACAACAGCGGCCGGAAATCGGTCGTTCGCGACTTCCGCTCCGGCAACCGCAACGATGCGTCGTCGGACATCTCCAACGGTTTCGTGCGCGATCCGCTGCCGCTCCGCGTTGTCGGCGAGATCCCGATGTATCTCGAGCGCGTGGAACGCATCAACGCGTTCACCCACGAGGTCAGCATCTTCAAGAACGGCGTCAGCCATGAGATCGATCGCGGCGACGTCTTCCGGTTCATTTCCGAGAGTTCGGGTCTGCCGTTCGCCAGCTCCGAGGTCGTCGTCGACCCGCTGGACGACCGCGGCTTGCCGGCGACCCAGCACGTGCGGGTCAGGATCAGGGGCGTCACGAATCTCGAATCGGTGGATCCGCGCAACCTGCCGGGCTACCCGTCGTCCCTCACCGAGCGCGAGCCGTGGCTCGTCCTCAATGCCCCGAAGGCGGTATGCGTCGCCGAGTTCTCCGCCGGAAACGGCGTGACGACGGGCGACGACCCGCGCAACTTCCTCACCTTCACTCCCGAGCCGTTGCCCAACATCAACGGCACGCCGAGTGCCGCCAACGAGAACGTCTCGCCGTTCGCGGGCGCCATCGTGCGGTTCACGAAGCCGGTGGCGATCGAGACCGTGAAGTGGGCCGACACCTTCTTCTTCGCGATGCGCGATCTGACCAGCAGCGAGAAGATCGAAGAGTTCATCAACTCGCGCCCGAACAGTGCCGGCGGCACCGGCATGGAGCCCGCCAACTTCAACGAGGCCAAGTATCGGTCGCCCTACATGGTGCCGGCGCACGTCCACGACGAGGACAGCTCGGCCACCACGTTGCGTCTGCAGCCGTTGACCGGGTTCTACCTCGACAACACGATGCGCAACGCACCGGCCGGCGCCGACTACAGCTACTACCTGCACCTGATCGCGAACTCGAGCGAGGGCGGCATCCGCGACCTCGCCGGCAACCCGATCGACCTGCAGGGCACGACGCTCGAGAAGAGCAACAGCGTAGTCATTCCCTTCACGGTCGATACTCGGGTCAACGGCTCGAATCCCTTCTTCGAGGACAACCTTTGCGTGTCGGTGGTGCGCCGCTTCGCCAGCCGCGACGAGGACGCGCAGCCGTCCTATTTCATGGCCAGCGAGGTGCCGGAGCCGGGCGAGAACGGACTGGCCAAGTCCTTCCCGCTCGACGATCTGTTCGGCGCCTTCATCTATGACAACGGCAAGCTGCTGGCCCGGCGCACGTCGCGCACGCGTCAGGTGGCCGACGACCTGAACCAGGCCGCCGTCGCGCCCCAGACCTCGATTCTGCGTTGGTGCCCGGTCACGGTCGGTGGCGAGATCCAGGATTCGGCCGGCTCGGCCGGCAACCTGCTCCCGGCCGGCATCCAGAACCCGCTGAATCCGTACGGCTGCCGCCTGCAGACGCTCTGGCGCGAGGTCGATCTGAGCCTGTCGCGGACGGATCCCTTCGAGTTCAACCTGGACATCGAGCAGATGTACTGGGCGCCCTACACCGGCACCGTGCTCGTGTTCGACGAGTTCGATCGCGTCAGCCTGTTCCTGGGACACAGCGAATACCGCCCGGCGCCTTGCATCGGCAACTTCAGCTCG
>JAGQRA010000801.1 GCA_020425885.1 Planctomycetota bacterium
CCGACAGCTGACAGCGGATCGGGATCAGGTTCCGATCTTGGCGCAGAGGCCGTTGGTCACCAGCATGCCGATCGCGTTGTGCGGCGTGGTGGTGAAGGTGGCGGCCTGCATGAAGGTCTGCACACCGACCGCGTTCGGGATGTTGACCCAGGTCCAGGTCATGTCGGTGTTGCTGGGGTTCGTCAGCAGGACCGTGAAGGCGACCTGGGCGATGTTGATGTGGCCGAAGCAGCCCGGCAGACCGAAGCCTTGGAGCGGCAGGCCGGGGCTGGCAACGCCACCGAGGCTGACGGACAGGAAGCCACCGAACGGCTGGCCGGTGCCAGGCGAGAGGTTGCTGACGGTGACGTCGACGTTGGTGCCGACGACCGGGCGCGCGGCCAGGCTGAGGGTCGGCGAGTAGGCGCCATCGCCCGTCGTGTAGCCGGCGAGGGCCGAGAAGTCGACCGGGGTGCTGAGCGGCAGACCGTTGCCGGCGCTGAAGCCGACGATCGCGTCGTTGCCGCCACCGACACAGACGAGACCGTTGGTGCCGGTCGACGTCGGGCCACCGAAGGCCCAGGTCACGTTGCCACCAGGCGTCAGCTCCATCTGGATGTCACAGAACGCGCCGGCGACGGCCGGCCAGTTCGGGACGTTGTGCCAGGTGACGCGGATGCCGCCGTTCGGGCTCGGCTGCTCGACGTAGATGCCGGTGGTCGCCGTGAAGATGGAGGGATCGGTCGGATCGAGGTCGGTGTTCCACGGCGACAGCTGCGGCAGCGTCGTGTTCGCGGTGTTGCCCTGGAACGGAGCGGTGCTGCCGTAGTTGGCGCCGCAGGTGTCGAACGAGCCGTCGACCGTGTTGCCGAGGTAGATCTTGCCGTTGCTGTTGATCGTGATGTCGGTGCAGTTGCCACCGGGGAAATCGAAGCCCGACGTGAACACCAGCGGATCGAGGGCGACGACGACGCAGGCATCGTCCCAGCTCGCCGAGGAGCTCGAGGTGTAGGCGCCGGCCACGACGTTGGTGCCGTTGTTGACCGGGTTGACCGCGTCGTAACCCGGGCCGCCGGGGATGATCAGGTAGTTGCCGGAGCCAGCCTGGTAGAAGAAGCTCCAGGTGGTGTCGACGAGGTCCGGGGCCGTGCCGGCCGGGATCTGCTCGTAGACCATGCGGGGCTTGTCATAGCAGCCCGCGCCGAACGGGATCGAGATCGCCGCGGAAGCGGCCGGGGTGTAGTTGATCTCGAGGTTGATGCTGCCCTGGGCGCCGTTGATGGTGCCGACGTTCGGGCCGATCGCGCCGGTGAGGGGGTCGACCGTCTGCCAACCGTTCTGGCACATGCCGTCGTTGGTCATCGACAGGAACTGATCACCCCAGGTCGTGCCGGGGTTGGTCGCAACGCCGATGCAGTGCAGCGAACCGGGGTTCTGCGCCGCCAGCGGCGTGCCGGTCCAGGTCGTCGGCACGTACTCGATGCACATACCGTACTGGCCGGGCGCGATGTTGAACTGCTGCGGGTTGCCGAGCGCGTCCTGGAAGTTGTTGATCGGGCTGTCGCCGTTCCAGGCGACGATCGTCAGATCAGCGGAGATGTCGGGCTGACCGAGGGTCGTCAGACCCCAGGCGGCCATGTTCGTCTCGTTGCCGCTGCGCGTGGTCGGGATCAGGTAGATGTTGACGCGGGCGACGTTGCCGACCTGGTTGGGGACGACCGGGCTGCCGACGCCCTGGTCATAGGTCGTGACGTTCATCGAATTGATGGTGATCGGCGACTGCACGTCGATGTCAACCATCAGATTCATGGTGTTGCCGGCAACGTTGCCGAAGTAGTTCGTGGCTTGCCACGGACGATAGGTCGCGAGCGTCTGTGCGGGCGGAGCGGTGTTGCAGTTCTGAGCGAACAGCGAGAGGGTGCTGCCGAGGACAGCGAGAGGCAAGGAAACCTTATGCATGGTTTGCTTTGATGGGTTCGGGAGAGAAAGAAAGGTCCAGAAGGACGCCGCGCCATGGTTCCCTGCCCGGGCGCTTCCGTCAAGTCGGTGGATTGCACCAAGGTCCTGACAGCTCATGCGGCAGAGCAGAAACCACGCGGAAGGAACGATGCCGGAAACGCAACGCTCGCTCGCAAGGCGGTGGCCTTCCTATTGGACGCCGCGCGTTGCGCGGATGTTCGGTCGAAACGGCCATTTCCACCTGGGCCGCGGACCCAGGATCAATGCCTCGATGGCAACGAATGGGACGAAGAAATCGAGGTGATGCCGGGCACATGGCCCCAGCCCCTAGACTCAGCCTCCATGACGGCAATCTGGATCGCCTCGAACAATGCGAAGAAGCGCATCGAACTGACGCGCCTGCTGGCGCCGCTGGGCTGCGAGATCCGCACCCCCGCCGATCTCGGGAACGAGGCCGGATATGCCCCGGTCGAAGACGCTCCGGATTTCGCCGGCAATGCCAGGATCAAGGCCAAAGCGCTCGCGCGGCTGGCGCAGGGCCTGGCCGTCGGCGACGACAGCGGCCTCTGCGTCGACGCGCTCGACGGTCGACCCGGCGTGCATTCGGCGCGCTACGGCGGCGAGGGACTCAACGACCGCGACCGGCTCGAGAAGCTGCTCGAAGAACTGCGCGATGTGCCGCTGATCGAGCGCACGGCGCGCTTCGTCTGCAGCCTCTGCGTCTGCGATGCCGGCGGAACCGAACGCCTCGCCCTCGAGGAGAGCTGCGAAGGCACCCTGCTCACGGCGGCGACCGGCAGCGGCGGCTTCGGCTACGACCCGATCTTCGTGCCGCGAGAGTTCGACGGCGATCCGACACGATCGTTCGCCATGCTCGATGCGGCGACCAAGGACCGCCTCAGCCATCGCGGCAAGGCGCTGCGCCGACTCGCGCTGCAACTGCCCGGACTGATCGCTTGATCGGCGGCACCGCCTCGCCGACCCGCATCCCGCGGCAGCCGACCGACGAGGCAATCAGTTGCGCCGGCCGCCCGGCCGATGAAGCGAGCCGATGACTGCCGAGATCGCGATCGTCCTGAGCATCTTGGCCATCACCCTGGGACTGCTGGCGACCACCAGGGTTCCGGCCGACGCGATCCTGGTCGGCGCGCTGATCCTCGTCGTCGCCATCCCGGTGCCGGTGGCCGACGGCTGGAAGACCGGCATCGTCGACGTCGCAGCCGGCGTCGCCGGCTTCGGCAACCCGGGAATGCTGGCCGTCGGCGCCCTGTTCATCGTCGTCGCCGGCCTGCGCGAGACGGGCGCGATCGACTGGATCGCCAGCCGACTGCTCGGTCGACCGCGCGGCGAACGCATCGCGATCCTGCGCGTCATGCTGCCGGTCGGCGCCATGAGCGCCTTCCTCAACAACACCCCGGTCGTGGCGATGATGATCCCGGCAGTGCAGGACTGGTGCAAGCGACTCGGTGTCTCGCCGTCGCGACTGCTGATCCCGTTGAGCTACGCCGCGATCCTCGGCGGCACCTGCTCCCTGATCGGCACCAGCACCAACCTGGTCGTCGCCGGCCTCGTGCTCGAACACACCGACCTGCCGCCGCTCGGGATGTTCGACATCACCTGGATCGGACTGCCGCTGGCGCTGGTGTGCGGCGCGCTGCTGATCTGGCTCGGCCCGCGTCTCCTGCCCAACCGCCCGACCGCGTCGACGGCGCTGGCCTGCACGCAGGAGTACACGCTGGGTCTCGTGGTGCCCGAGAACAGCGGGCTCGCCGGCCGGACCGTCGACGCGGCCGGGCTGCGCAGCCTGCCGGGCTGCTTCCTGATCGAGATCGAACGCGACGGCGAGGTCATCGCCGCGGTCGGCCCCGAGCAGGTGCTGCGCGCCGGCGATCACCTGATGTTCGCCGGCGTCGTCGACGCGATCCGCGACCTGGTGCAGACCCGTGGCCTCGCGCTCGCGACCGATCAGGTGTTCAAGCTCGACTCGCCGCGCAACCGCCGCCGCCTGTTCGAAGCCGTGGTGTCGCCGGCCTCGTCGCTGGCCGGCACCACGATCCGCCACGCCGGCTTCCGCAAGCGTTTCCACGGCGCCGTCATCGGCGTCGCCCGCAACGGCGAACGGCTGCGCGGACGCATCGGCGACCTCAAGCTGATGGCCGGCGATCTCGTGCTCGTCGAAGCCGATCCGTCGTTCGAGGAACGCACGCGCGGCTCGCGCGACTTCCTGCTGGTGCGATCGCTCGAGGACTCGACGCCGCGGCAACACAAGCGGGCACCGCTCGCCCTCGCCATCCTGCTCGCCGTCGTGGCGGCGGCGGCGTTCGAGATCTATCCGCTGCTGACCGCCGCGATGCTCGGCGCGGCCGCCATGGTGCTGTGCCGCTGCTGCACGTTGACCGAGGCGCGGCGCAGCATCGACTGGTCGATCCTCGTCGTCATCGCCGCCTCGCTCGGGCTCGGCCGGGCCATGGAGGTGAGCGGCGCGGCCGGCTGGATCGCCGGCGGCATCGTCGGCATCTGCGGCGACAGCCGCTGGGGTCTGCTGGTCGCGATCTACGCGGCCACTGCGCTCTTGACCGCGACGATCTCGAACAACGCCGCCGTCGCGCTGATGTTCTCGATCGCGCAGGCGGCGGCGCTGGCTCGCCACCTCGACTTCATGCCGCTGGTCATGGCCGTTGTCATGGGCGGCTCGGCGAGCTTCGCGACGCCGATCGGCTACCAGACCAACCTCATGGTCTACGGACCGGGCGCCTACACCTTCCGCGACTTCTTGCGCATCGGCGTAGCCATGAACCTCGCCGCCGGTGCCTGCACCGTAGTTCTGATCCCGTGGCTGTTCCCGTTCGCGTCGTGACGCTCACGCGGCGATCGGTTACGAGAAGCGCATGACCGAACCGACCGCCGCCGACATCGAAAGCCGCCGCGCCTTCGCGACGCAGATCGCCACCGAGGCCGGCCGGCGACTGTTCGCCCTGCGCGCCAGCGGCCGCTGGCCCGACGAAAAGGTGCTCGGCGACATCGGCGACCAGGCCGCCGACGGCTACCTGCAGGGCTACCTGCGCGGCCGCTATCCGGACGACGGCATCCTGTCCGAGGAGACCAAGGACTCGAAGGAACGCGCCGAGCGGCGCTACACCTGGATCGTCGACCCGCTCGACGGCACCAAGGAATACCGGACCGATCGTCACGACTGGGCCGTTCACGTCGGTCTGTGCCACGACGGCAAGCCGCTGCTCGGAGCGGTCGCCCTGCCGGCCATCGACCGCGTCATCACCGCCGTCTGCGCGCCGGGTCACGAACGCATCGACGTGCTCGGCACCGCCGGCGACTGGCCGCAGGCGATCGCCGATCCGCAGCAAGGCCGGCTGCGCGCCGTCGTCAGCCGCAGCCACACCCCGGACTGGATCCAGCGCTTCGCCGAGGCGATGGGCGGCCTCGAGCAGGTGCCGTGCGGCAGCGTCGGCTTCAAGACCTCGATGCTGCTGTTCGGCAAGGCCGACGTCTACGTCCACAAGACCGGGCTCAAGGAATGGGACACCTGCGCGCCCGAGGTCATCGCCCGCGCCGCCGGCTTCGCCGTCCACCGGCTCGACGGCAGCGATCAGCGCTACAACCGGCCCGACCCGCGCAACGACGAGATCCTGGTCTGCCGGCCGGCGATCCTGCCGCAGGTGCTCGAGTGCGTGAAGGCTGCGCTCGGCTGAACCGTGAAACCGCCGAAGTAAGAGCCGACCGCTGACCGATGACCACGACGCCGGTAACCTCTGCGACCCGCGAACGCGAACAGGCCCCATGAGCTTCGTCCGAACCTACGACTCCGCGACCGCGCCCCGTGGCGTGCTGCGCCACATCCTGCCGCTCGCCGGCTACCCGGCCCTGATCTGGCGGAACCGGTTCACGGTCAACAACTTCTTCCGGCGCGAGCTGATGGGACGCTTCCACGGCTCGTTCCTCGGCGCCTGGTGGATGCTGGTCCAGCCGCTGTTCCAGTTCACGGTCTACTACCTCGTCTTCGGCATCATCTTCGGCGACTTCAAGAGCGGCGAGGGCCCGGACCCGACGTTCGCGATCTACCTGTTCTCGGGCATCATCGTCTTCCACGCCCTCATCGAGGCGGTCGGACAGGGCGTCAACATCGTCACCAGCAACAGCAACCTGGTGAAGAAGGTGGCCTTCCCGTCGGAGGTCCTGATCGTGCCGCCGGTGATGAACTCGATCGTGATCTACCTGGTCGGCGCGATCGTCTGCCTGGTCCTCGGCGTCGCCTTCGGCGTGCTGCACCCGGGTCTCGATCTGCTGGCGCTGCCGTTGGTGCTGCTGTTGCAATTCGCGCTGACGATCGGCATCGGCCTGTTCCTCGGCAACCTCAACGTCTTCATCCGCGACATCTCGCAGCTGTGGCGAATCCTGTCGATGGCCTGGATGTTCACGACGCCGATATTCTGGGAGCCGACCCGGCTGACGAGCAAGTTCCCGGCCAGCATCCTGCCCGACGTGTACTTCAGCATGAACCCGGGCTACTCCCTCGTCATGGCCCATCGCATCGTCCTCGGCGGCGACAACCCGGTGCTCGGCGACCTCTGGACGCACATCGGCTGGCTGACGTTCTGGGCCACGTTCTACCTCGTGCTCGGCTACAGCACCTTCGTCAGCAAGAAGCACAAGTTCGCCGACCTGGTCTGAGCTGACGAGATCCCGGACCGATTCACCCGCTGAGTTCGGTCCGCAACCGCGCGAACATCGCCGGCAGGTCGCGACCGCGGTCGCAGCCACGTTCGCCGATCAGCCCGAGCGCATGCTCTGCCACCTGTAGATCCACTGCTGTGGCGACGGCCAGCAGGGCGACGATGTCGGCCCGATCCTGCGGCCGGCGGTCATCGGTCGACAGCGTCTTCAACGCCAACAGGTGACCGACGGATGCGACCGGCAATCGGAGCTTGCCAAGGACCTGCAGCGGACTCGCGGCTGCCACCAGCTCAGATTCGATCCCAGCCGTAGCGAACAGCAGGTCGACGATCACGCCCGGCAACGAGCCATGCTCCAGCCGCACGGTCGCGATGCGGCCCGTCGTCTCTTGCTCCAGCAGCGCCACCACGCGATAGCCCCGGGCGATCATCCCGCCGATCAACGCCTCGGCCTCCCGATCGCCCTCGACGGCCACGGCCAGATCGAGGTCGCGGGTGAAGCGCGGCTCCGTGCGCGCGGACACGGCATGGCCTCCGACCACGGCGTGGCGGGCATTCAGCGACGCAAGGTCCGCGGCGACACGGGCGAGCAGCTCATCCATTGCCGGCACCCCGACTGCGGGGCCAAGCCACTGCCCGGCCGACACCGTCACCGCTCTCGGCGCCGGGTCGGACTCGCAGCCATGCGCGCAGCCGCTCTTCGATCGCCGCATCGTCCAGCGCGGGGTTCGTGCGGCGCAGGTTCTGCCGCATCATGTCACAGCCGTACGCGAACATCTGCAGCGACAGGCGCAGCTTCTCCGCCGCCGAGAGCTCGGTTGCCGGTTCGATCACGGGTCGCGCCACGGCGATGATGCTAATCACCCTGACCGGGCCCGGCCACGGCACTTTCGTCAGCAGGGCGCGAGTCCGTCGTGCTGGACCGGGCCGACAGCCGCGCCGGATTCAGGACGGCTGCCGGTCGGCCTTGGCCTCGATCGTCCAGCGGTGATCCTGCAGGAACAGGCCGAGGTCCTTGGTCCGGTTCTGCACGATCAGGCTCTCCTCCGCCGGCCGCTCGTGGAAGCGGTGCACGCCGTTCTCGTCGAACAGCCAGATCGGGATCGTGAAGTCGCCGGACAGCAGCCGGATCTCGTCGAGGTGCAAGGTGACGTAGCCCTCGGCGAAGTCGAAGACGATGTCGGAGAACTGCGTCGTATGGGCGAAGCACAGCGTGCCGTCGCTGCGCATCGCGCCGACCGCCAACGACAGCCTCTCCCGCCCGGCATTCCTGACGTGGACGCGGATGGCGACGGCATCGCCCGGCGCGAAGGTGTTGCGCTCCTCGCCGGTGACCGGATCGAGCAGACGGGCGCCGAGGATCCGCGGGCCGTCGGGCCCGTTGTTCGGCGCCTCGGGCACGTCGTTGTGGGCGACGTGATCGCCGCTGCCGGCGACCTTGTTCTCGTGGGTGGCGTACTCGTTGGTGACCGTGACCGAGTCGGCCAGCAGCTCGATGCGGCCGCCGCGCATCCAGATCGCGCGGTCGCAGATCTGCCGCACGTCGTAGAGCGAGTGCGAGCAGAAGAACATCGACTTGCCGCGGCGCTTGAAGTCCCAGATCTTCTCGACGCACTTGCGGCGGAAGTTCATGTCGCCGACGGCGAGGATCTCGTCGATGATCATCAGGTCCGGCTCGGTCGCGATCGCGACGCTGAAGCCGAGCCGCGCCGCCATGCCCGACGAGTAGGTCCGTACCGGCGCGTTGATGAAGTCGCCGAGCTCGCTGAACTCGACGATCTCGTCGACCTTCTTCTTCGCCTCCTTGCGCGAGAAGCCCATCATCGCCGCGTTCATGAAGATGTTCTCGCGGCCGGTGAACGACAGGTGGAAGCCGGCGCCGAGCTCGAGCAGGCTGGTGACGCGACCGCGCACGGTGTAGCGCCCGGCCGACGGATAGCTGGTGCCGCTCAGCACCTTGAGCAACGTCGACTTGCCGGCGCCGTTGGTGCCGACGAGACCCATGCATTCACCCGGATCGACGTGGAACGAGACGTCGCGCAAGGCGTGCACGGCACGATGACGCTGCTTCTTGTTCCAGGGCAGCCGCTCGAAGATGCGACCGTACGGGTTGCCGTAGAGCTTGTAGGTCTTGCTCAGGTTGCAGGCTTCGATGACCGGTTCCATGTCGCCTCGTTCTACCGCAGCAGACCGCGCTCGCGCAGGAAGGCGAGGATCTTGTCGACGTTGGCATCGACCGGGTCGGCGACCGTGTCGAGCACGATCTCCGGTGCCTTGCTGCGCTCGTAGGGCGCATCGACGCCGGTGACGTTGGCGATCTCGCCGGCCCGCGCCCGCCGATAGAGGCCGTCCTCGTCGCGCGCCTCGCAGGCCTCGACCGGAGCGTCGCACAGCACCTCGAAGAAGTTGTCGCCGCCGACGATCTGCCGCGCCTGCTGGCGTTCGAACTCGATCGGCGACACCAGCGCGACGACCGTGCTGATGCCGAAGCCGCGGTTGAGCCGGCACAGCTCGGCGGCACGGCGCTGGTTCTCCCAGCGATCGGCACCGCTGAAGCCGAGGTCGCTGTTGATGCCCAGGCGCAGGATCTCGCCGTCGAGGACGTGGACCTGGCGCTGCGCCTCGAACAGCCGCTGCTCGAGCGCATAGGCGATCGACGACTTGCCCGATCGCGGCAGCCCGGTGATCCAGAGCACGAACGGCTCCTGACCGAGCCTGGCCTTGCGCGCCTCGGGGGTGACCAGGCGCTTCTTCTGCAGCCGCACGTTGGTACCTGCGTCGGCGCTGCCGGCGCGGCGCTGCGTGCTGTCCTCGGCGGTCTTGCGTTCGACGATCATCGCCGCCCCGACCGTCGCGTTGCTCAGACGATCGATCAGGATGAACGCGCCCATGTGCCGGTTCTTGCCGTAAGGGTCGGCGGCGAGCGGGCGGCTGCACTCGACGCGGATGCGTCCGACCTCGTTCATCTCGAGCTTGCCCGCCTGCTCGCGGTGCAGGTCGCCGACGTTGATGCGGTAGCGGATGTCGGTGACGACCGCCGGCGTCTGCGAGCAGACGTGCTTGACCAGGTACTGCTTGCCGACCTGCAGCGGTTCCTCGTTGAACCACACCACCATCGCCTCGACGGCGTTGCTCAGGGTCGGCGCGTTGTTCGGCGCGACGATGACATCGCCGCGGCTGGCGTCGATCTCGTCCACGAGCGTTACCGTGACGGCCATCGACGCGAACGCCTCGTCGAGGTTGCCGTCGAAGGTGACGATCGACTTGACCCTGCTCTGCTTGCCCGACGGCACCACGGCGATCGGGTCGCCGACGCGCAGCACACCGGACGCGATGGTGCCGGCGAAGCCGCGGAAGTTCAGGTCGGGCCGCACCACGCGCTGCACCGGCAACCGCAGGTCGACGAGGTTGCGGTCGCTGGCGACGTGCACGGTCTCGAGGTGGTCGAGCAGCGGCGAGCCCTGGAACCACGGCATGCTGGCGCCGCGGCTGACGACGTTCTCGCCCTTCAGCGCCGACATCGGGATGAAGTGGATGTCCCTCACCTGCAGGCGCGCGGCGAACTCGCTGTAGTCGGCGCGGATCTCCTCGAAACGCTGCTGGCTCCAGTCGACGAGGTCCATCTTGTTGACCGCGATGAC
>JAGQRA010000802.1 GCA_020425885.1 Planctomycetota bacterium
GCAAGTTCGACCTCGTACGGACTTAGCCCCGTGCGGCCTCGGACCGTAACATGCCGGCATGATGCGTCCCCTCCGCCTGGTCCTCGCCAGCGCTCTGCTCCTGCTCACCGGCGCCTGCGCCAATCTCAACCTGTTCTCCGATTCGGAACTCAACGCCCTCGGCGTCCAGGCCTACGCCGAGGCGACCAAGGAGTACCCGGTGGTGACCAGCGGTCCGAACTACGAGATGGTGCAGCGCGTCGGCCGGAAGATCGCCGCGGCCTCGCAGGAACCGTTCGAGTGGGAGTTCAAGCTGCTGCACGCCGACGACATCCCGAACGCGTTCTGCCTGCCGGGCGGCAAGGTCGCGATCTACTCCGGCATCCTGCCGCTGGCCCTCAACGAGGACGGCCTCGCCGCCGTCATGGGCCACGAGGTCGCGCACGCGATCCGGCGCCACGGCGGCAAACGGATGACGCAGAATGCCATGTTCGAGCTCGTCCTCACCGCGGCCAATGCAGGCCTGTCGATGACCGAGATGGACGAGGAGACGAAGGCGCTGACGATGTCCGCGCTCGGTGTCGGCGGCAAGGTCGGCATCCTCAAGTACAGCCGCGACCACGAGAGCGAGGCCGACGTGATCGGTCTGCGCTACGCGATCCGATCCGGCTACGACCCGAACGCGGCGCCGCTGTTGTGGGAACGGATGGCGCAGCTGAGCGGGGATCGCGGCACGCCGGAGTGGCTCAGCACGCACCCGACCTCGCTGCGTCGGGCGGCGGAGCTGCGCAGCATGATCCCGACGCTGATCGCGGAGGACCCGAGCTGGGACCCGAAGTCGGTGAACAAGTAGGCCGTGGCAGCCTCGCCCGCCACCGACGACGCCGCCACGCGACGGCGACGATTGCTGCCCGCCCTGCTGCTCCTCGGGCTCGTCGCGCTGGCGTACTGGCCGGCGCTCGATTGCGGCTTCATCTGGGACGACGATGACTACGTCGTGCAGAACCCGGTGCTGCGCCCGTTCGCTGGCATCTTCCGCATCTGGTTCGAGCCCACCTCGCTGCCGCAGTACTACCCGCTCGTCCACACCACGTTCTGGCTCGAGTATCGCCTCTACGGGATCCACCCGCTCGGCTACCACCTCGTCAACATCGCGCTCCACTTCGGCTCGAGTCTGCTGCTGCTGCGCCTGCTGCGCGACCTCGCGGTCCCCGGGGCGCTGCTGGCCGCGGCGCTGTTCGCCGTGCATCCGGTGCAGGTCGAGTCCGTGGCCTGGGTGACCGAACGCAAGAACGTGCTGTCGCTGTTCTGCATGCTGCTCGCGGCCCGGCAATGGCTGCGCTGGCGCGATGCCGGACCGCGGCGGTCGTGGTGGCTCGCCACCGCCTGGTTCGCAGCTGCGTTGCTGTCGAAGACGGTGACGGCGACGCTGCCGGCTGCCCTGCTCGTGGTCCAGTGGTGGCGCCATGGCCGCATCGGCCGCCGCGAGGTGACATCGCTGCTGCCCTGGTTCGGCCTCGGTCTCGGCTTCGGCCTGTTCACGGCCTGGCTCGAGGCGACCCACGTCCACGGCGGCGAGGCGCCCTGGCAACTCGCGGGCGCCGAGCGACTGCTGGTCGCCGGACGCGCCCCCTGGTTCTACCTCGGCCAGCTGGTCTGGCCGCTCGGCTTCTGCTTCAACTACCCGCGCTGGCAGATCGATTCCGGCTCGTTCGCACAATGGCTGCCGGTGCTGGCCACGCTCGTGGCACCGCTGCTCTTGTTCGCCTGGCGTGGGCGGATCGGGCGTGGGCCGGCGGCGAGCCTGCTGCTGTTCGGCGGCATGCTGTTCCCGGCCCTCGGCTTCTTCGACGTCTACCCGTTCCGCTACTCCTTCGTCGCCGATCACTTCCAGTACCACGCCAGCACCGCCATGCTGGCCGGGCTGGCGGCCGGCGTGACGCTGCTCCTGCGACGACGACTCGCGTCACCGATCGCGCCTGGACTGGCCGCCGTCGCGTTGCTGCTGCTGACCGTTTCGAGCCACCTGCTGACGAGGAACTACCGCGATCTCGAGACGCTGTGGCAGTCGACGTTGGCGACCAACCCGAGCTCGATGCTGGCCCTGATCAACCTCGGCGGACTGTGGATGGAACGCGGCGACGACGCCCGCGCCGAGCCGCTGCTGAACGAGTGCCTGCGGCTCTATCCGGACAACTACGAGACCCTCGGCAACCTCGGCGGCATCGCCCAACGCCGCAACGACCTGGCCACGGCGCGCCGGCTCTACGAAGCCGCGCTGGCCATCCGCGAGGACTACGTCGCCGTGCTGAGCAACTTCGCGTCGCTCGAGGCGCAGGAAGGCAATGGCCAGGTGGCGCTGGCGCTGGCGCGGCGCACGATCGCCCTCGAGCCCGACTTCTACGACGGCCATTGCACGCTGGCCCGCGTCAGCTACCAGCTGGGCAATTGGCAGGAGTGCCTGGACCAGGCCGACTGGGTCCTGGCACGCACACCTGAGCTGGTCGATCTGCGACTGCTCCGGGCCCGCAGCCTGCTACAGCTGGGCCGGCACGAACCCGCCATGCAACACGCCGGCCAACTGCTGGCCGCGATCCCGTCGCTGGCGAGCGCCGAACGCGTCCTCTGTCAGGCGATGGCCGGCTTGTTCCGCACCCTGCCGACCGCGACGATCGCCGCCCGGCTGAGGACCTTCTGCCACGACCAAGGCCTCGATCGGAGCCGGTTGCTGCCGCTGGTCGAGGCCGAACTGCGCTCGCTCGGTGACCCAGAACGCGCCGCCGCGCTGCGCCGCTGAGCCCCTTCGCCAGCGAGTCCCGGCGCCAACAGCCCGCGGCGCGACGCGACTATCGCTTGCTGGCGGGCACGTAGGGCCGCGTGTTCGAGCCCGTGTAGATCTGCCGCGGGCGCGTGATCTTCGCGTTCGGATCCGCCTGGTACTCGAGCCACTGCGAGATCCATCCCGGCATGCGGCCGATCGCGAAGAACACGGTGAACATGTCCGTCGGGATGCCGAGCGCCTTGTAGATGATGCCGGAGTAGAAATCGACGTTGGGGTAGAGCTTGCGATCGACGAAGTACTGGTCCTCGAGCGCGATCTGTTCGAGCTCGAGCGCGATGTCGAGCAGCGGATCCTTGCGGCCGAGTTCGCCGAGCACGTCGTAGCAGGCCTGCTTGAGGATCAGCGCCCGCGGGTCGTAGTTCTTGTAGACGCGGTGACCGAAACCCATCAGGCGCACGCCGCTGTCCTTCTTCTTGGCCAGCTCCATGAACTCGCGGGCCGAGCGCTCGCCATCACGGATCGACAGCAGCATCTCGATCACGGCCTGGTTGGCTCCGCCGTGCAGCGGCCCCCACAGCGCCGAGATGCCGGCCGA
>JAGQRA010000803.1 GCA_020425885.1 Planctomycetota bacterium
TCAACGTCGGCATCGAGCAGCGGCTCGGCGAGACCACGTCGCTGAAGCTGCAGGCCAAGAACCTGACCGACCCGACCATGCGCACGGTCTACCGGTCGGCCTACATCGGCCCCGACATCACCAAGACCTCGCACACCGAGGGCATCGACATCTCCATCGGCATCGGCGGCACGATCCGCTTCTGACCGCACCTTCACGAACCCCGACGCAATCGCAATGCAACCTCGACGAATGACACGTCCCCGAGCCCGGATGTCCGCGCTGCGGTCCATCACCTGCCTCATGGCGCTGGCCGCGACGGCCGCTGCCCAGAGCCAGGCAGCCCAGAACAAGGAGATCGTCCAGAACGCACGCACGCTGCTCCAACAGCGGGCCGAGGCCTGGCAGGTCATCACCAAGGAGCGGGCCGATTGGAAGCTCGGTCGCGAGATCCTGACCGACCGCATCGGCATGGCGAAACGCGAGACCGAGGGGTTGCGCGGCAAGACCGCCGAGGCCGACCAGAACATCACCGAGGCCGATCGCAAGACGGAAGAACTCGTGACCGTGAACGAGGCCTTGAAGCAGGCGTCGGCCTCGCTCGAGCAGCCGATCGTCGCGCTCGAGCAACGCACGCTGAATCTGGTCAAGCGGCTGCCGCAGCCGCTGATCGACCACCTCGCCTTGATGACGCAGCGGATCCCGACCGATGCCGAGAAGGCCAAGGGCATCCGCCTCGCCGTGCGCTTCGGCACGGTCGTCGCGGTGCTGCAGGAGATCGACAAGTGGAACCAGACGATCACCATCGCGCCGGAGCTGATCGAGCTCGGTAGCGGCCAACGGGCCGAGGTGACCGCGATGTATCTCGGCGTCGGCCAGGGCTACTACGTCGCGCCGGACGGCAAGCACGCCGGCATCGGCACGGCCGGCGGCGAAGGCTGGTCGTGGACCCCGGCCGACGACGCCGCGCCGCGGATCGAACTCGCGATCGACATCTACAACAAGAAGCAGACCGCGGCGTTCGTCAAGCTGCCGGTGCGCATCCAGTGAGCGCGGAGACGACCATGAAACTCAGGATCACCACCACTGTCGTTCTGCTGGCCGCGCTGGCGACCGGCGGTCTCGCCCAGGAAGAACCGTCGGCGCTCGCGCCGGCCACGGCCCGCCTGCAGAGCCAGTACGAGCAGGCCCTGCAGCAGCTGGCGCAGCTGCGCGAGCAGATCGCCGCCGAGAAGCTGCCGCTGACCCGGCAGCTGCGCGAACAGGAGGACGAGATGCTGGCGGCGCGCGAGGAGTTCCAGGAGCGATCGCGCCTGCTCGAGACCCGCGCGCTGTCGCTGACCAACCTCGAGAGCGAGATCAAGTCGCGCCAGGGCGACGCCGATCACGTCTCCAACCTGCTCAGCGAGTACATGCGCAATTTCGAATCGCGCCTGCACATCGCCGAGATGGAGCGCTACCGCGAGGTGATCGCCGGCGCCCGGCTGGCGCTCGAGAACCCCGAACTCGAACAGGCCCGGTTGTTCGACGCCCAGGTCGCCGTGGTCGGCGCGTCGCTCGACCGGCTCGAGGACGGCCTCGGCGGCACCAGCTTCAGCGGTGCGGCGATCGGCAGCAACGGACTGCAGATCCCCGGCACCTTCGTCCTGGTCGGGCCCAATGCCGTGTTCCGCTCACGCACCGGCGACGTCGTCGGCACCATCCAGCAACGCCTCGAGTCGCACGAGCCGGCGGTCACCGCGTTGCCGACCCCCGAGGACAACGACGCCGCCGGTGCCATCGCCAAGGACGGCTTCGGCCAGCTGCCGGTCGATCCCAGTCTCGGCGAGGCGATCCAGGTCGCGGCGATCGACGAGACGCTGCTCGAGCACTGGCAGAAGGGTGGCACCGTGATGTATCCGATCTTCGGGCTGGCGGCCCTGGCGCTGCTGGTCGCGCTGTGGAAGTGGCTGACCTTGTCCTTGGTGCGCAAGCCGTCGCGCCGCGGCGTCGACGCGCTGCTCGCCAGCGTCGCCGAAGGCGACCACGACGGCGCGGTCGGCGAGGCCGCCGCCATCGCCGGACCGGCCGGCAAGATGCTGCAGGCCGGGGTCGAGCACCTCGACGAGCCGCGCGAGCTGATCGAAGAGGTGATGTACGAGCACGTGCTGGCGACGCGTCTCAAGCTGCAGCGCATGCTGCCGTTCATCGCCATCACGGCGTCGTCGGCGCCGCTGCTCGGCCTGCTCGGCACGGTCACCGGCATCATGAACACGTTCTCGCTGATGACCGTGTTCGGCACCGGCAACGCCAAGCAGCTCAGCAGCGGCATCTCCGAGGCCTTGATCACCACCGAGACCGGCCTCTACGTCGCGATCCCGTCGCTGCTGCTCCACGCCTTCCTGTCGCGCAAGGCCAAGGGCGTCGTCGACCGCATGGAGGAGTCGGCGGTGGCCTTCGTCAACCAGGTGGCGCGCACGCAGGAACGGGTGCCGGTCACGGCCACGCCGACTCCGGACGACGACGGTGGCGGTAGTGGCAGCAAGCCGTCGCTCGACGACGTGCGCGCCGCGATCGCCGAGCTGCTGGCGCCGGTCGTCATGAAGGGCGACGCGGTGCGCACCTCACCGGGCACTTCCACCTGACCCGGGGACACGACGATGGATTCCTTCCTCGAGCAACTGACGGTCGTCTGGGACGAAGCCCGGAAGATCTGGTTCAACGGCAGCTGGTGCATGCCACCGTTGGCGCTGCTGGCGTTCATCACCTTCGCCCTCGGCATCAACTCGCAGCTGCGGCTGTCAGGCAAGCAGTTCCGCGCCGTGCCCGAGCCGTTGTGGCGGCGCTGGATCGAGGTGCCCGCGCGTCGCGAGGGTGCGATCGGCCGCCTGCTCGACATCGTCGCCGGCCAGCGCACGATCAAGGAGCAGGCCACCGCCTTCGCCGAAGTGCGCGCCGTCGAGCTGGCGCCGTTCACCCGCGATCTGCGGGTGATGAAGGTCTGCATCGCGGCCGCGCCGCTGATCGGCCTGCTCGGCACCGTCACCGGCATGCTGTCGACGTTCGGTGCGCTGGCGCACGGCTCCGGCGGCGACAAGACCATGGCGATGGTCAGCAAGGGCATCTCCGAGGCCCTGATCACCACCGAGACCGGCCTCGTGGTCGCGCTCCCGGGTCTGTTCTTCCGCTACCACATCAGCCGCAGGTTCGAGGAGTACCGCGCCTTCCTGGCGCACCTCGAGACGGCCTGCACCCAACACCTCTACCGACGTACCAAGTCCAAGCGCCGCGGCAACAGCGGCGCCGCTGCCTGACGGCAGCAAAGGAGTAGCCATGTCACGTTTCCGCGAAACAGGCGCCGACGACGGCGGCGAAGGCCAGATCGACATGTCGCCGATGATCGACTGCGTCTTCATCCTGCTGATCTTCTTCATCGTCACCACCACGTTCGTCGAGGAGACCGGCGTCGAGGTCGACAAGCCGCAGGCCGCGTCGGCCTCCGACCTCGAGAAGACGAGCATCTTCCTCGCCATCACCGCCAAGGGTGAGGTCGTCCACGCCGGCCGACCGATCGCGATCGCCGGCGTGCAGCCGCTCGTCAAGCGCGAGATGCAGAAGGAACCGGTGCCGGTCATCATCCAGGTCGACCGCAACGCGCCGGCCGGACTGCTGGTCCGTGTCCTCGACGAGGCCAAGCTCGGGGGCGCGCAGAAGACCAGCATCGCGACCGACCCGTCGAGGGGCTGACCTTGTCCACGCACGCTGCCAACAGGACCCCCATGCGGCACCGCTTCACGGTCTGGTTCGGCTCGGCCGGGCTGACCCTGCTGTGCTTCCTCGTGCTGCCGCTGCTGCAGGCGATCGCCAGGAAGGACGAGAAGGTGCTGCACCTGACCGAGGTCGACACCTACATCCCACCGCCCGAGGAGCCGCCGCCGCCCGAGCCCGAGCAGGAGCCCGAGCCGGAGGAGAAACCGCCGGAGATGCAGGAACAGCTCGCGCCGCTCGATCTGTCGCAGCTCGAACTGGCGCTCAACCCGACGCTGAGCGGTGGCTGGCTCGCCGGTGACTTCGGCATCAACCTCGACAGTCTGACCAAGAGCAACACCGCGACCGAGGACATGTTCAGCGAGCTCGATCTCGACCAGAAGCCGCGCGTCGTGTTCGACACACCGCCGGTGCTGACGCCGACCCTGCGGCGCAAGCGGCCGGCCACGGTCACGCTGTTGTTCGACGTCACACCGGAGGGACGCGTCGAGAACCCGACCGTGTTCGATTCCACCGACAGCGCCTTCGAGACCGCGGCCCTCCAGGCCATCCGCCAATGGCGATTCGAGCCCGGCAAGCGCAACAACGAGCCCGTCCGGTTCCGCATGCGTCTGCCGATGCGCTTCCGCAAGTGACCCACCCAGAATCCACCTCCGCCGCCTCGCGCGGCGATCCCGACCATGAACACGATCTCCATCGTTTCGAGTTCCCTGCTGCTGCTGGCGGCGGGCTGCACCACCCTCGACGGCGGCACCGTCCGCATCGATGCCGCCGGCGCCTCCTATGACACCGCGACCACCGCCGGCGACGACCGCGGGTCCGAGCCAACGCCGCCGCCGGCGCCAGAGGCGCCGTTGCCGGACAACGACGGGCTCGACCGGTCCGAGACCCCCGGCGATGGCCACGCCGTCGCCCAGGACCCGGAGAACTGGCTCGATGTCTGGAGCGACATCTCGTTCCGGCACCGGTTCGCCGAGAGCTACCTGCCCGACACCCAGATCGAGCCGGAGATGCAGACGGCCGAGCTCGAGGCGATGCAGCCGATCATGGAGGCCATCAGCAACGGCAAGCTGGACTGGGCCGAGAACCTGCTGCAGGCCCAGATGGGTCCCAAGGCCTCGCCGATCTTCGACTTCACGTTCGCCAACGTGAAGTTCCAGCGCGAACAGCTCGACGCGGCGGCCGCCTCCTATCGCACCGCGATCGAGAAGTTCTCGCGATTCCGCCGCGCCTGGAAGAACCTCGCCATCACCTACACCAAACAGTCCGACTACATCGCCGCGGCCCGGGGGTTCGCCAAGGTGATCGAGCTCGGCGGCACCGACGCCGTCACCTACGGGCTGCTCGGCTACTCCTACCTCGAGCAGTCGGCGTTCGTCGCCGCGGAGTCCGCCTACCGCATGGCGACGCTGCTCGACCCGATGACGATGGACTGGCAGCTGGGCCTCGCGCGCAGCCTGTTCA
>JAGQRA010000804.1 GCA_020425885.1 Planctomycetota bacterium
CATGCCCCGCTGCATCTCGAGCAGGTCGGCCACGGCGGCGTCTTCGAGGCTGTTGTCACCGCCGAGATAGAGCGCCACCGTCCACTGTCGGCCCGCGTCGACGACCGGGTCCCCCAGCTCGGCCAGCGCCGGATCCAGCGTGACCTCGGGTTCGATGCGCCATTCGACGTCGCCTATGCGCAGCACCATCGTCGCGCCGTCCAGTGTGGCTGTGCACTTCGCTTCGCCGTCCGCATCCAGCCGGGCGGAGCCCGCGAGGCCCGCCCCGTCGCGACGCGCCGTGATGCGCACCGCATGCCGACCGAGGTGACCGTCGCCATGCAGCACGCCATCGGCCGCGGAGAACTCCACCTGGTCGCGGAGCACGTTGGCGAAGCGGCCGGTCAGCGATGGCGGCGGAAAGCCGAACGCCGGCGAGGCCTGGGCCGGCAGCGGAACGAGCGGCCAGAGCATGGCTGCCGCAACCAGGATTCGCTTCATGCTCGAGATGCCATCGGCGGCACGGTGGGTTTGGCGCGAGTCGGAACGGGCATGGCCCCGCGCCACGATCGCCCTGCCGATGTGGCGAATCAAGCGCCGGCGAATTCCCGCGTGACGATCGTCGCCTGCCCTTGCTCTCCATCATGGGCGCCCGACACGGTCACCCCTCGATCCCACAACGACCAAACGAGCCATCGCACGGAGGAAGCCACGATGATCCCGACGCCAGAACCCCATGCCCCCGCCATGAACACGATCGCCGCCCTGCTGCTGCTCGGCCTCGTCATGATGGCCGACGTTCCGGCCCAGTCCTTCGGCGCGAGCGCCACGGGCACGCTCTACGCAACCGGCGGCGGCGGCTCGACACCGCAGACCTACACGGGCGCCATCACGCCGCCGGGAACCTCGATCTCCAGCGCCGGCTGGTTCGGCGGCGGCTGGGCCAGGGTCACGTTCGGGGTCTCGAGTCTCGGCCTCGACATGTCGGCCACCGACGCCGGCGGCGCGAACGGGACCGTCGTGCTCACACTCGATGCGCCGGCCGGCGCCGGCGTACGGGTGCAGATCGCCGGCTATGTATCCCTGCTCGGCAGCTACTCCGTCGACATCCTCGGCACGACCTATTCGCCGACCGGGCCACTCGCGGTCGATGCGGTGGTACCGGCAGGCGGGTTGCCGATCACGGCGCACTGCGGCGCCAACGGCTATCCGTTCTACTTCAGCCAGACCACGTTGAGCCTGTCGTGGAGCTACCCGGGTGTGTCCGTTGCCGGCACGCCGACGCCCGGCTGCCGCGGCGACGCGGTAGCCTGGACCAACGGCATCCCGACGCTCGGCAACTCCGGCTTCGGCGTGACCTGCAGCAACGCCCACCCGCTGCGCGGCGGCGTGTCGCTGATCGGCCTCGGCGGTCTTTCGACCCCGTTCGCCTACGACTACGTCGATGTCTGGGTCGACCCGACCCGCCCGCTGGCCACGCTCTATGTTCCGAGCAACGCCGCCGGCGAGATGGTGCAGGCCATGCCGATCCCCGGCCACGCCTCGTTCGTGGGCCTGCAGCTGTTCGCGCAATGGATCCTGCTCGAGCCACCAGGCTGTACGCCGCTCGACCTGTCGGGGTCGAACGCGATCGCCATCACGGTCCAGCCGTAGGGCCTGAGGACCGGCACGACCCGCCGGATCCGACCCGTTGTTTCGCCCGCCACACGATAGGGAGCAGGGAGCGGGATATGGCGAACGATGCGCGTGACCGCGGCCGGTCAGGCGACTAGGCAACCGATGGTCGGCCAACGCAGACGCGCCGGCCGGTGTGCTCGCACGGTGGTCGGCTCGCGCACCAGAGGCCCCTCGACCACCGCGGTCCGACAACGACCAGGAGTCCGTCATGCGATCGATCCCGCTGCTGATACCCTGTCTCTGCCTCCCTCTCACCGCCTTGTCCGCTCAGGGCATCACCGCCGCGGCGACGATCGGCAGGCTCGTCGCGACCGCCCAGTCGAGCTCGGCGCCGGGGTTCACGGCGCAGGCGACTCCGGGGGCATCGATTCCGACTGCGGTGGTGCTCGCCTCGCAGAGCGTCGGCGGCACCAGCCTCGCCCTGTCCACCGACACCTTCTTCGCCGACGCGGCGCGCCTCGACCTCGGCGCGAGCGCCTTCGTCATGGCGCCATCGACTGGCCTCGCCACGGTCGATGCCGAGTTCCTGCTGGACCTGACGGTCCCCCAATCGACCCGCGTTCGGATCGAGCTGCAGATGACCGGCTACTCCCCCGCCGGAGGCGTCGCACCGACGGCAGGCATCGACCTCGACAACAACGGCACGATCGACATCCCCGGCGGACTCGGTCGCACGGTGACGCTCCAGTACACGCTGACCGCATCGCACCGCATGGCGTTGCGATTCAACCTGACGACGACACCGACCGCAGTCGGCTCGACGAACACGCAGATCCACATGCGGGTCATTCCCGACCGATCGAACATCACCTACCAGGACATGCTCGGCAGCGTCTGCGGCAACCTGACCCTGGTCGCCGAGGAGACATTCAGCCCGGGCGTGCGCCTTCGCATCGACAGCTTCTACTCACAGCTCCAGTACCTGGTGATCGGCTTCACGCCGACCTTCACGCCGCTCTTGACGTACGGTCCCAACTGCTTCCTGATGCCGAGCGCCGACCTCGTCATTCCGACCTTCGTCACGCCCGTCACGGTACCGTCGGGGATCGGGTTGTCCCGGTTCTACGCCCAGGCGATCACCTTCACGAATCTGAACCTGCAGGCATCCAACGGCATCCTGATCGACCTGTAGCGCCCGTCGTATCTACGCGCCCGCCCCGTCCCCGTCCCCGTCCTCGTCGCCAGCGCCATCGTCGCCCGCCTGCCAGCCGGGCGGCGGCTTCTTGCGATAGCGGTCGTGGATCCACAGATACTGTTCGGGCGCCCTTCGGATCATCTCCTCGAGCCGTCGATTGACCTCGACCACGCCGTTGTAGAGATCGAGTGCCCGGTCACCGGTCTTGGTCGGGACGAACGGCTCGTGCAACGCCAACCGGAAGCGGAAGCCGGGCCCGACGCGATAGCCGACGCCGGCGACGAGCGGATAGCCGTGCCGCAAGGCCAGCGTCACCGCGGCGCGTTCGCAGCTCGCGATCTCGCCGAAGAACGGGGCGAAGACGCCGCGCAGGCGCTGGTTCTGATCGACCACCTGCAGACCGCAGGCGCCGCGTTCCATCGCCGCCGCGAGGTCGCGCAGCCCGCCGCGGCGGGCGTGGATGTGAAGGCCGGCGCGCTCGCGATTGGCCAGGATCCAGCGCTGCAGCAACGGGTTCCTGGTGACGCGCGCGATGCCGTGGGCCTCGCCGACACGATGCGCAACCGCGGCTGCCCCGACCTCCCAGCTGCCGAGGTGGGCGGTGAAGCCGAGGAACTGCTTCGTGCTCGCGAGCACCGCCTCGGCCTCGCTGAAGTCGCAGACCTCGTCGAGCGTGCCGCCGCGATCGAGCAGGCGCGTCAGCCGCGCCATGTCGAGCGGCACCTTGAACAGGTTCGCCGTCGAACGCGCGCCGATGCGCAGCAACTCGGACTCGGAAAGGTCCGAGTAGGCGTTCTGCAGGAAGTGCAACGCGTAGCCACGCCGCCGCCGGTCGACCCGGAACCAGAATCGCCCGAGCAGACCGGCGAGGCCGTAGCCGAGCCGTTCGGGCACGCGCGCGGCGATGCCGATCGCCAGCCGCGCGGCGAGGTAGACGACGCGGTCGCGCAGGCGCACCCTCACAGCAGGAACTCCGCCGGCTCTGGCTCGCGCTCGAGGAAGCGCAGCTCGATGCGCAACACCGACCGCTCGAGGCCGAAGGCGGCGAGCTTGGCGTCGTCCTTCTCGGTCACGAGCAGGGTCGCATCGGCGGCCCTGGCAGCTGCGACAGCGGCCTCGGCCTCGGCGGCCGTGAAGCGATGGTGATCGCGATGGATCCGTTCGCCCACGACTTCCGCACCGAGCGCCTCGACGGTGTCACGGAAGCTCTGTGGTCGCGCGATCGCCGACATCAGCACGACCCGGCGGCCGCCGAGTTCGGCCGCCGGATGGGTCGCGCCCGCGGGCTCGACGAGGACCTCGCCCGCTGCGTGCTCGCAGGCCTGCACCGGCAACGCCGGATTCCGGGCCAGGGCCCGTACCCGCTGGCGACGGGCCTCGATCTGTTCCGGGTCGAGGCCAGAGGCTCGCGTCAGCAACACGACCGAGGCGCGGCGCAGCCCCGTTCGCCATTCGCGCAGCGGGCCCGCCGGCAGGCAATGGCCGTTGCCGAACGGTCGCAGCGCGTCGATGCAGACGACGTCGAGATCGCGAGCCAGTCGGCGGTGCTGGAAGCCATCGTCGAGCACGATGTAGTCCGCGCCCTTCGCGACCAGGCGCCGCGCGCCGGCGACCCGATCGGGATCCTGCTCCTGCAGCAATTCGGGCAGGCGCCGCTGCAGCATCAGGCCCTCGTCGTTGAGCTCGGCGCCGGGCGCGCGACCGTAGCCGCGCGCGAGCACGCCGGGCCGCCGACCACAGCGGCGCGCGAGTCGACAGAGCCAGGCCACGGTCGGCGTCTTGCCGGTGCCGCCGACGGTCAGGTTGCCGATCGAGACCACGGGCACATCGACGCCGAACCGGCGCAGCAGGCCGGCGCTGTAGAGGCCGTTGCGCAGCGCGGTGACGCCGCCGTAGAGCAGCCCCAACGGCCACAGCGCCTGCCGCAGCGGATGCTCGGCGACCGTCACCTCGCCGCGAGGGCCTCGATCTCGGCAGCGGTCGTCGCGGCGTAGGTCTCGACGCCTTCGACGCCCTTGGCGGTCGCGATCCGTTTCACCATGTTGACGAGCGTGGCCTTCGGCCCGCACTCGACGAACTCGCGGACACCGGCGTCGAGCATGCCCTCGACGGTCTGCAGCCAACGCACCGAACCGGCGAACTGGCGTTGCAGCGCGTCGCGGGCGGCGGCCGCGGTCGTCACCGGCGCGGCGTCGACGTTGCACCAGATCGGGAACGCGGGATCCCGCATCGCGGTGTCGTCGAGCACGCGCGCGAACTCACGGCCGGCGTCCTGCAGCAATGAGCAATGGAACGGCACGCTGACCTTGAGCGGCATCGCCTTGCGCGGCGGTGCCAGCTCGACCAGCTGCGCCATCGCCGCGCTCGACCCCGACACGACGATCTGCTCCGGCTCGTTGTAGTTGGCGACCTCGCAGGGTCCGGCCTCGACCTGCGCGATCAACGCCTCGACCTCGGCGATCCCCATCTTGCGCATCACCACCATGCCGCCGGTGCCGACGGGCACCGCGTCCTGCATCCGCCGCGCGCGTTCGCGGACCAGCCGCACCGCATCGGCGAACTCGAAGGTGCCGGCGGCGACGTGCGCAGCGTACTCGCCGAGGCTGTGACCCGCGGCCAGGGTCGGCGTGGCGCCGAGCGCCCGGAAGGCGGCGATCGCGACCGTGAGCGTGCACGGCTGGGTGTTGGTCGTCAGCCCGAGCTGGTCTTCGGGGCCCTCGAAGCAGAGCGAACTCAACGCTTCGCCGAGCGCCGCGTCGGCCGCCGCGAAGGTCTCGCGGGCCTGCGGGAATCGGTCCGCGAGTTCCTTGCCCATGCCGGCGAACTGGGAACCCTGACCGGTGAAGAGGAATGCGCGTGACATGACGGACAGCATTCCGCGGCTGCCGCCCTCCGATCAAGGACGCTGGCCGGAATCCGACGACTCCAGCCGCTACCTTTCGCGCATGCGTCGCGTCCCACTTCACCTCATGAGGCCACTGGCCGGCGCTCTGGTTCTGGCGGCCCTGCAACCGGCGGTGGCGGCCCAGGGCAAGGGCGGTCACCAGGACTGGCCGTTCGGCGTCGACGGCAACGGCGGTGCCGCGTCGATGCTCGACAAGCGGGACCTGTTCAACCTCGGTCCGCTCGGCGCCAAGGCCTGGGATGCCGACCGCCCCGAGCCGACCGGTCAGGGCAGCGGCCGCCGTGAGATCAAAGGCGGCGGCAACGACGGCAAGGACGACGGTCCGCATCGGCTCGTGACCAAGGCGCTGTTCGGCGGCGGCCCGGCCCAGCGCGCCGGCCTCGCCCTCGGCGACATCATCCTCGGCGTCGACGACCAGACCTTCGCCGGCGGCTGCCTGCTGCCGCTGGCGAACGCGATCACGCGCGCCGAGTCGGGCGACGGCAAGCTGCTGCTGCAGATCGAGCGCGGCGGTTCGCCGAAGACCCTGACGCTCAAGCTGGCCAAGATCGGCAAGCACGCGGCCGAGCCGGAGGCCGGCAAGATGCGACAGCAGCTGCTCGGCGCGGCCTGCGACTGGCTCGCCGATCGGCAGCAGGGCGGCGGTTTCGCCGAGACCCTCGGCGGCAGCAACGGCGCGGTCGTGATGACGTGCCTCGCCGGCCTGGCCTGGATCGGCGAGGGCAGCTCGCTCAAGCGCGGTCGTCACAAGGCCAACCTGAAGAGCGCCGTCGACTTCGTCCTGCGCGAGCTCGGCGGCAAGAGCGCGGTCGGCGGCGACGCCAACTGGGACCAGTCGACCTGGGGCTACGCCCACGCCGCCATCTTCCTCGGCGAGCTGCAGCTCTGCGGCAAGTCGAAGGCGATCAGCGCCGACCTGCAGCGCATCGCCACCACGCTCTGCAAGCGCCAGGAGCTCACCGGCGGCTACGGCCACGGCCCCGGCGGCAAGAACGCGCTCGGCTACATCGAGCTGAACATCCTGGCGGCCTACGTCGTCAGCGGACTCGGCGTGGCGCAACGCGCGGGCTGCACCGTCGACGCGGCGATCGTCGACAAGCTGCTCGGCTACACGCGCGAGTCGGCTGGCGACGACGGCGGCGTCGGCTACGCGACCGGCCCCGGACAGAAGGGCATGGGCAACATCGGCCGCACCGCCGGCACCTGGCTCGGCGCGCGCGCGCTCGGTCGCGGCGAAGACCCGTTCGTCGCGCGCATGCAGGGCTACGTGCAGCGGCACATCGCCGACATGATGGGCGGTCACGCGTCGCTGCAGCAGCACATCCTGCTCGGCGGCCTGGCCGCGGCCGCGCTCGACGCCGAGACGCGCGCCGCCTACTGGGACGGTGGTCTGAGGCGAGACCTGACGCTCGCGCGCGCGCCCGACGGTTCGTTCCAGTCGCGCCCGTGGCACGAGACGTTGTCGATGGGCTCCAACACCGACGTGACGATGGGAGAGGTGTGGACGACGGCGTCGTGGGCGATCGTGCTCGGCGCGCATCGCAGCGACAAGAAGGCTGCGCTCGTCGGGTGGCTCGGCGCGCGTTGAGCGCGACGACGCACGCGCCACGCGCGACGGCGGCGCGACGACGAGTCGGCGGCGCGGTGCGCCAAAAAAATCTGCTCCGCGCGCGAGCGTCGTAAGCGCGCGCAGCGCCCGCGATGTCGATGCGCGCAGCGCTCTCGGCGACGACGTGAGATGCGTCGGCGTCTGCACTGGTTGTCCCCGCGAGTTGCGCGTGTCGGCCGCCGCTGCGTCGCTTCGCGCCCACTTCCGCAGTCGTCGTCGATCTGCTAGTTGAAGGTCTCACGCGCGGCGCACGCACGCTGCGTCGCGCGCGACACTCCTTCGTCCGATCGTCGCCTCGTCTCCGCGCAGCGCTCGTCGCAGCTGCGCACCCGACTCAC
>JAGQRA010000805.1 GCA_020425885.1 Planctomycetota bacterium
CGGCATGCGCGCGCGCAACCAACGCAACCGCGCCAGCAGCCGCCGCAGGTCCCGGGCTTCACCGAGCCAGCGCCACGGATCGGCCGCGACCAACGGTTCCAGCAGGGCCGCGGCGACACCTTCGGGCAGTTCGCCGCCGCGCGCCGAACGCAATGGCAGGTCGCGGTAGCGCAGCTCGCGCACCGCGGTGACCCGACCGGCCGCCGCATCGAGACGACCCTCGACCACGGTCACGATCGCGCCGGCGAACGCCGCTTCGAGATCGGCGAACTCGATCGCCGCGGTGAGCACGGCGCGCGAACGCTGCTGCCGGCCGGTCTCGAGCAGGCGCAGAGCGAGCAGCAGATCGTGCCCATCGGCAGCCATTGGCAACACCAGGCCGCGGCCACCGACCATCGTCGCGTGCCGCGACTCACCGCCGCCGGCACGCTGTGCGACCCGATCGGGGAACCCGGCCAGCAGACATCGAGGCAGCTCGGCGAGACCGTGTTCACCGTGTCTGCCGGCGTCGCGAGCGCGATCACGATGGCGCGGCAACAATCGGTTGCGGGCCGCGAGCAGGGTCCGGGCCATCCCCGGGTGGGCACCGAATTCGCGGCACATCGCGGCCGGGAAGTCCCGTTCCTCGGCGAGCAGGAAGGCCTCGGTCGCGACCGCGAGATCAGCACCGTCCTCGCCGCCGAGCCGGTCGACGTCGCTGAGCAAGGTCGCCGCGGTGGCGGCCGCGACCGCGCCACGACCTTCACGTCCCGCCAGCACGACCGCGGCGAGGCGGGGATGCAGCGGCAGATCGAGCAGCCGCCGGCCGCGCTCGGTCAGCCCGCCGGTCGCGGGCGAGAAGGCGCCGAGTTCGGCCAGCAGGTGGTCGGCGGCGGCCAGGGCGGCGGCAGGTGGCGCATCGAACCAATCGAAGGCCGCCGGATCGCGACCCGCGAACGCCCGCACCATCAACGATGGCCCGGCCAGGTCGACCCGGTGCACCTCGGCCGTGCCGTGCCGCGCCATGCCGCGCTCCTCCGCCGCCGCCCACAGTCGATAGCAGGTGCCGGGGCCGGTGCGGCCGGCGCGACCGGCGCGCTGATCGGCCGAGGCCAGACTGATGCGACCGAGTTCGAGGACGTCGACGCCGCGGCCGCGATCGAAACGCATCTCGCGGGCGAGCCCCGAGTCGATGACGGCCGTGACGCCGGCGATGGTCAGCGAACTCTCGGCGACGTTGGTCGACAGCACGACCTTGCGCTCGGGCCCCGGCCTGATCGCGCGGTCCTGGGCGGCCGGTTCGAGACGGCCGTGCAACGGCAGCACCAGCACCCCGGTCCGGCGAGCGGTCGATTCGAGTTCCTCTTCGGCCCGTCGGATCTCGCCCGCACCGGGCAGGAAGACGAGCACGTCACCGGCGGTCTCCGCCAGCGCGCGCTCGACGGCCTTCTGGACCTGGACCTCGAGCCGCTGCTCGGCGCGGCGCGGCAGGTGCACGACCTCGACCGGGTGCAGTCGACCGTCGGCCTCGAGCGTCCGGGCCCCGGGCAGGAACCGCAGCAACGGCGCTGGATCGAGCGTCGCCGACATCACGCACAGCCGCAGATCGGGGCGGACCGTGGCCCGGGTCTCGGCCAGCATCGCCATGGCGAGATCGCCCTCGAGGTGACGTTCGTGGAACTCGTCGAGACAGACCGCGCCGACCCCTTCGAGGAACGGATCGCGAACGAGCTGCCGCACCAGCACGCCCTCGGTGACGAACCGGATGCGGGTCGATCGGCCGACGCGGGACTCGCCGCGCACCTGGTAGCCGACCAGGTCGCCGAGCCCGACCCCGAGCTCGGCCGCGACCCGCGCCGCCGCCGCCCGCGCCGCCAGCCGCCGCGGCTCGAGCACGACGATGTCGCCACCGGCATCGCCGAGCACCGGCAGCAATGCCGGCGGCACTCGCGTCGTCTTGCCCGAGCCGGGTGGAGCCATCAGCAACAGCGGCGACG
>JAGQRA010000806.1 GCA_020425885.1 Planctomycetota bacterium
CAGCGAACCCAGCGTCGCCAGCCACAGCGTGCGATCGCCGCGTACGGCGCGCCAGGCCGCGGCGATCGTGGCGGCGACCGGCTCCGACGACCCGCTCGCCGGCACCGGCGGTACGCGCATCGCGGCCACCAGCCCGACCAGCGACAACGCGGCCAGCAGCACACCGGCGAGCCACACCTCGGCCCCGGCGATGCGCAGCAGGACGCCGCCGGCGACCGTGCCGAGGATGATCGCCAGGAAGCTGGCGGCCTCGAGCCTGCCGTTCGCCCGCGCCAGCTGATCGTGCGGCAACGACTCCGGCAGGATGCCGTACTTGGCCGGTGAGAAGAAGGCGCTCTGCAACCCCATGCCGGCGAGAACGACGAGCGGCAGCAGGCCCGTCGGCTGCCACCACAGCGCCAGCGCGCCGCCGATCATCAGGATCAGCTCGGCGAGCTTGGTCGCGACCAGCAACGAGCGCTTGCCGACGCGGTCGCCGAACGCCATCGCCGGCACTGAGCCCAACATCAGTGGCAGCGTGAAGACGACGAATGCCATCGTCGTCACCTGCTGCGCCTCGGCCTCGCCGTGACCCAGCGTGGCGTCGATGGCGAGCAGGGCGATCACCATCTTGAAGGCGTTGTCGTTGAAGGCGCCGAAGAACTGGGCCACGAGCAGGCCGGGCAGCGGGCTGCGGCGCGCGGTCGACGAGCTCGGCGGGCGGATCTGGTTGTCGGTCATGTGCGGGTCCCCGGTTCGGGTCATGGCAAGTATCGTCAATTCCCACGTTTCTTCTCGGGCACTTTCCGGAGCACCACCGATAAGCTGAGCTTCATGGTCGATCTGCACCGACTGGCCGGGTTCCACCTCGTCGCCACCGCGGGCGGCTATGCCCGCGCCGCCCGCGCCGCGCCCTATCCGATAACCCAACCCGCGCTGCATCAGCAGGTGCGCAAGCTCGAGGCCGAGATCGGCATGCAGCTGCTCGAGCGTGTCGGCAAGGACCAGATGGCACCGACCGCCGCCGGCGCCCACCTGCTCGCCTTCGTCGACCCGTTCCTGCGCGATCTGCCGGCCGTCGTGCGTCGCATCCAGACCGGCGAGTTCGACGGCGAGCTGTCGATCCAGGCCGAGTCGCTGCTGATCCGCCAGCTGCTGCCCGGCTGGCTCCTGGCCTTGCGCAAGCGGCGACCCAATGTCGAACTACGGTTGGAGGAGATCGCCCAACCAGACGTCGACGCCCTGCGCAGCGGCCGCGCCGATGTCGTCGTCGCCCACCTGCCCGAGGTGCCCGACGACATCGCGACCCAGACGATCGCCATCCTGCATCCCTGCATCGTGGTGCCACGCGAGCTGGCCGGCAAACGCAGTCGGTCACCGCGCCTGCGCGACCTCGTCGACACGCCGTTCCTGTCCTATCCGCCCGGCAGCCGCCAGCAAGCGCTGCAGATGCAGGCCCTGGCGCTGCACGAGGCAGCGCCGCAGCGGACGATCGCCCTCGACACCGCCGATTCGATCCTCGGCTTCGTCGAATCGGGACTCGGCTGGTCGCTGGTGCCGAGCCTCGATCGCAACGGGCCTTCGGGTCGGCGGCTGTCCGCCTACCCACTCGAACGTCCGAAGCTGACGTTCCCGGTGGTCATGGCCTGGCGCAAGGACACGCCCGAGAACCCGATGCTCGATGCGCTGATCAGCTGCGCTCCGCGAACCTGATCCCGTTGTTTCCGTTAGGCTTTGTCGACCGCGCGAGAGCCCAATGAACCAGAAGCCCCTCCTGCTCGTGCCGGTCGCCCTGCTCTGCGGTGCCGGCCTGTGGCTCGCGATCGCCGGCAACGGCGAACCGATCCTCCCCGCTCCCGCACCGACCACCGGCACGGTCGCGCCGACAACCGACATCGATCCGGTCGTCGACTCCGGCGCCGGCACGGTGACCGCGCACGAGGCCTCGGGGTCGTTGCCCGCCGAGGACAAGACCCGCGATGCCGTTTCGACCTACGAGCCGCTGCTGCCGATCCCCGAGGACGCGAGCTGGACCGAGGTTCGCATCGTCGACAAGGCGAGCGGCGAACCCGTTCCCGGTGCTGTGGTCTTCTGGCACGACAACACCACCTCGAAGGCGATGCGCGAGGGGAACCTGGTCGAGGACGGCGACTACTCGATCACCACCGATCCCGAGCAACTGGGCGCGCGCTTCGGCTGGCACACGACGAGCGATGCCGACGGCATCGCCCGGATCCACCGCGACAAGGGCACCGAGATGGTGGCGCGCCACGGCAACCGCTACGGCCACCGCAGCCTCGGCGAGGAGCTCGTGCCGCCGCGCGACGGCTTCCGCCTCGAGCTGGAACCGGACTTCGGCTTCGACGTGCGCGTCGTCGACGCCTCGGACGAGCCCGTCGCGCGCATTCCGGTCGCGATCGCCACGCTCAACGCCAAGGGCGAGCGCGAACGCATGTTCCGCTGGCAACCGCTCGCCACGACGCGAGCGCCCGATGGCCTGGCCCGCATCGCCCACACCCAGCAGCTCGAGGAGTTCGTCACGGCCGGGAACAAGCCGAACATCCGCGTCATCGCCCACCTGCCAGGACTCGAAGACGAGGGCGTCCCGCTCGACCTCGATGCGCTGCCGACGGAACCGCTCGTGCTGCACCTGCCAGCCACGGGCAGCGTCCGCGCCCGAGCCGTGATGAACGGACAGCCGGTCGAGGTCGAGAGCATCAGCCTGCAGGAACACCGTCGATCCGGCAGCTTCTTCTTCAACGCCCCCCGCATGAGCCGCCGCCCGGACGCGGACGGCTGGGCCAGGTTCGAGTCCGTGCCGCTCGGCAAGAAGATGAGCGTCAGCACCCGGCTCCACGGCGGCTGGATCAGCGAACAGGTCGATGGACCGATCGCGCCGGACGTCGAGGTCACCGTGGAGCTGTCCCCGGCCGAGGGCGAGATCATGTTGGCCGGACGGCTGCTCGACAGCGATCGCTCACCGCTCGGCAATCAGGAGTTCACGCTGCGCACCGAGGGTGAGTTCCGCCACAACTCGACCCTCGAGACCGCGGCGGACGGCCGCTTCCTCGCCATGGTCGGCAAGATCCGCGACAAGAGCCAGGCCAGCTCGATCACCGTCGCGGTGCAACGCGAGGGCGAACAGCCGCTCATCGCCGAGGTCCCCGGCCGCAAGCTTCGCGCCGGCACCGAGGACCTCGGCGACTTCGTGCTGCGGCTCGATGCCCTGGTCGTGGCGGGCCACTGTTCCGTCGATGGCGTTGCCGCGAAGCTGCCCGAACAGTCGCGCATCCAGTACCTGGAGCCGCGCGAGGGACGCGAGCCGCGCTGGCGTAACACCCGCAAGCTGCGCCTCCATGCCACCGACGACGGCACGTTCGAGTTCCGCGGCACGGCCGAGCCCGGCCAGCTGCGCCTGGCCATCAACGGTCGCGACCACAGACCGCTGGAGCCGATCGAGTTCACGCCGGGAACCGAGAACCTGCCGGTCGAGCTCAGTCGCGGTTGCACGCTCGCGGCGACGATGCTCGTGCCCGACGGCACGCCCCAGGATCTCACGGCGGAGCTGATCCCGAGTGCAACGGCGGGCGGCGTGAAGCCAGGCGACGAGATCGATGACAACTCGAAGGGACGTGTCAGCATGCGCCCGGACGGCAGGCAGCAGGCCGACTGGAGCGGCCTCGCCCCGGGCAGCTACGACCTGCTGCTGTCGATCAACGCCATCACCGAGCCGGTGTATCGCATCACGGGAGTCGAGCTGCCGTTGCCGCCCGACGGCGACCCGCGCCTCGTCGACATCGACCTGCGCGAGCGATTGCGGGTGCAGGAGATCACCTTGCTCGACGACAGCGGCAAACCGGCCCGCGGCGCGCGCGGCTGCCTGTTCCCCGAGGGGCAGGCGCCGAACGGAGATCAGCTGGGCTTTCCGTGTTGGGGTGGAAAGCTCGACCTGCTGCTGCCGGCGGGGCCGATGACCCTGCTGGCCGGCATCCCCGGTTTCCGCCCCTTCGAGATCGCCTGCTCGGGTGACCCCGTCGAGGTCCGATTGGAACCCTGGCCGAAGGCGACCGTGCTGATCACGACGACCGTGCCCCTGCCCGAGGGCTGCACGCTGTACGTGAGCCTGCAGCGGGCGAAGTCCGATGGACGTCGCTATCGATCGCAATGGATGTCCGGCGAGGTCGCCGAACTCCTGCAGCCGCCGAGCCGCCAGATCGAGGTCAAGGCGGGCAAGGCGGAACTGCAGATCGGCGATGAGCCGCGCGGGATCGAACTCAAGATCCGACACCAACGGCGCCGGGTCGACGTCGAGATCCCGACCCAACAGGCCAGTTTCTCGACACCGACGATCCGACTCCAGGTCCCCGAGCAGGCGCTGAAGCAGGCCATCGAAGAGGTGATGAAGGCGAAGGAGTAGTCGCGCCACGCGGCCACGACGCCCTTGCGCACCATCGCGCCTCGGCTCACGATGCGGCACCGAGCCGACGTACGTGCCAATGCCCCCCATCAAGAAGGTCTGGATCGAAGACGGCTGCATCTCGTGCCAGGTCTGCCAGGACATCGCCCCGCAGGTGTTCCGGGTCGAGGACGGCGAGGATTGCACGGTGCTCCCAGACGCCGCCAGGCACTTCGGTCCGCTGCGTGAGGACATCGAGCAGGCGGTATCCGACTGCCCGGTCGAGGTGATCAAGATCGAGTGCTGAGCCCGTTGCGCCGCGTTCGACGCCGCCCGCGCGCTACGTCGTGACGGTGACGTTGAAGTACTTGGCCGCCGGGTGGTGGCAGATCACCGCCGAGGTGCTCTGCTCCGGCACGAGCTGGAACTCGTCGCTGAGACTGACGCCGATGCGCGAAGCCTCGAGCAGAAGGAGCAGCTTGTCCTGATCCTCGATGTTGGGGCAGGCCGGGTAGCCGAACGAGTAGCGGCTACCTTGGTACTTCTGCTTGAACAGATCGCCGATCTCCGGCGAGTCCTCGTGCGCGATGCCGAGCTGCTGCCGCATGCGCTTGTGCCAATACTCGGCCAGCGCTTCGGCGCCCTCGACCGAGATGCCGTGGAAGTGCAGATACTCGTCGTACCTGTTCTCGCGGAACAGGCGCTCGCTCTCGCGCGTCGCCACCGCCCCCATCGTCACCAGCGAGAAGCCGACGACGTCGGGATCACCGCTGCCGACCGGGCGGAAGTAGTCGCTGAGGCAGAGCCGACGGCCGCCGGGCTGGCGTGGGAAATCGAAGCGACACAGCTCGCGGGCATGGTCGTTCGGGTCCAGCACGACCAGCGCATTGCGCTCGCTGAAGCAGGGCCAGTAGCCGTAGACGACGCGCGGCTCGAGCGTCTTCTCGGCGCGCACGCGCTTCACGAGCTCGCGGAAGCGCGGCTCGACGCTCTCGGCGATGAAGCGCTCGTAGGCCTCGGCGCTGCGCTTGCCCTGCTTGTACTGCCACTGCAGACGGAACAACGCTTTCCTGTTGACGTACTGCAGCACGGTGCCGAGATCGAGCTCGTCGGGACCGACGACCGACGCCCCCCAGAACGGCGGCTTCGGCACCCGCACGGCCGGTTCGACACCGCTGTCGGCATACTCACCGAAGGCGTGCTCGAGCAGCTTCTCCTTCTCGGCCCGCGTCATGCGCCGATGGCTGGTCAGTCGCTTCTGCGGCGCCGCCGTCTGCGTCATGACCTTGGCCTTCGCCCGGCCCGTCAGCTCGTCCATGATGTGCAGCCCGGAGAACGCATCGGCGCCGTAGTAGACCGGCCCGGTGGTGTAGGCCTGGCGCAGGTCGTCCTCGACGTAGGCCCGATTGAGCGCCGCGCCGCCGCAGATCACCGGCGTGCTGAGGCCGCGCTGGCTCATCAGCTCGAGGTTCTCCTTCATCACCACGGTCGACTTGACGAGCAGGCCGCTCATGCCGACCGCGTTGGCCTGGTGCTCGCGCGCCGCCTCTAGGATCTGCTCGACCGGCACCTTGATGCCGAGGTTGACGACCCGGTAGCCGTTGTTGCTGACGACGATGTCGACCAGGTTCTTGCCGATGTCGTGGACGTCGCCGCGCACGGTCGCGAGCACCATCGTGCCCTTGGCGTCGCCGTCGACCTTCTCCATGAACGGCTGCAGGTAGGCCACCGCCGCCTTCATCGCCTCGGCGCTCTGCAGCACGAACGGCAGCTGCATCTCGCCGCTGCCGAACAGCTCGCCGACGACCTTCATGCCGTCGAGCAGGATGTCGTTGATGATCTCGAGCGGCTTGTACTTGAGCATCGCCTCGTCGAGGTGCTTGCCGATGCCGTTCCGGTTGCCGTCGATGATCCGCTTGCTCAGCCGCTCCTCGACCGGCAGCGAACCCTCGTCGACGGCCGTGCCCAGATCGATCCGCTTCTTGCCGGCGAAGCGCTCGATGAACGCGAACAACGGGTCGTAGCCGTCGCCGCGCCGGTCGTAGATCAGGTCGAGCGTGACCTTGCGGTCGGCGTCGTCGAGCTTGTGGATCGGCACGATCTTGCTGGCGTGGACGATCGCCGCGTCGAGGCCGTGCTGGATGGCCTCGTGCATGTAGACCGAGTTGAGGATCTGCCGCGGATACGGGTCGAGGCCGAAGCTGATGTTCGACAGGCCGAGGATCGTGCGCACTCCCGGAATGTGCTGCTTGATCAGCTCGATGCCGCGCAGGGTCTGGATGCCGGCATCGCGTGAGGCCTCGTCGCCAGAACCGATCGTGAACGTCAACGGATCGAAGATCAGGTCGCCGGGCTGCATGCCGTGGCGATTGACGACGATGTCGTACAGCCGCCGTGCGACCTCGAGCTTGCGCTCGGCGGTCTTGGCCATGCCGTCCTCGTCGATCGTCAGGGCGACGAAGCTGGCGCCGTAGCGGCGGGCGAGCTCGCACAGCCGGTCGGCGCGGCCCTCGCCGTCCTCGAGGTTGATCGAGTTGATGATGGCGCGCCCCGGTACGACGCGCAGCGCGTTCTCGACGACGTCGAGCTGCGTGCTGTCGATCATCACCGGCAGCGTCACCTGCTGCACCAGCGGCCGCAGCAACGCCAGCATGTCGGCGCTCTCGTCGCGACCGACGTAGGCGGTGCAGACATCGAGCACGTGCGCGCCCTCGTGCGCCTGCTCCTTGGCCATCTGCAGCATGCCCTCGACATCGCCGGCCAGCATCAGCTCGCGGAATTTCTTGCTGCCGTTGGCATTGGTCCGTTCGCCGACCAGCAGCGGGCCCGAATCCTGATCGAGCGGCACCGAATGGAACAGCGAGGCGACCTGCGGCAGGAACTCCGTAGGCCGCGCGGCCGGGACCTTGCCGGCCACCGCCGCGGCCATCGCCGCGACGTGATCGGGCGTCGTGCCGCAGCAACCGCCGACGATGGCGACTCCGTACTCATCGACGAAGCGCGCCTGGAAGCGCCCGAGCTCGGCGGGAGTCAGGTCGTAGACCGCCTGACCGCCGACGTTGCGCGGCAGCCCGGCGTTCGGCATGACCATGATCGCGCGCGTCGTGTTGGCGCCGAGGAAGCGCACCGACTCCTGCATCAGATCCGGGCCGGTCGCGCAGTTGAGGCCGATGACGTCGACCGGCAACGACTCGAGCGTCGTCACGGCCGCGGCGATGTCGCTGCCGACCAGCATCGTCCCGGTCGTCTCGATCGTGACGGTGGCGAAGATCGGCACCTCACGACCGAGCTCGGCCATCGCATCGCGCGCCGCCAGCACCGCGAGCTTCAGCTGCAGGATGTCCTGGCAGGTCTCGATGTTGAGGCAGTCGACGCCGCCGGCGACCAACCCCTTGGCGTAGATCCGGTACGACTCGAACAGCTCCTCCGTGCCGATGTGGCCGAGGGTCACGAGCTTGGTGCCGGGCCCCATCGACCCGGCCGCGAACCGGGGCCGTTCGGGCGTGGAGTACTTCCGGGCCACCCGACACGCGGCCTCCGCCGCCATCCGGTTGAGTTCGAAGGCGCGCGAGCCGAGACCGAATTCCTCGAGCACGTACGGCTGCCCGCCGAACGAATCGGTCTCGACGACGTCGGCGCCGGCCTCGAAGTAGCGCGCGTGGATCGCCTCGATGACGTCGGGGCGGGTCTCGACGAGGATCTCGTTGCAGCCCTCGAGGTTCTTGAAGTCGTCGAGGGTCAGGTCCGCCGACTGGATCTGGGTGCCCATGGCACCGTCGAAGACGAGGACCCGCTCGCGCAGCACGCGCAGGATCGGAAACTGCTCGAGGCGAGCCTGTGGGTCGAAGCGAGGGGTCATGCGCGAGTTATCGGGCAACGGAGCTTAGCGGCCCGATCCCGTATCCCCACGCTTCCCCGCGAAAACGCGCGGTCAGCGCCGGGGCAGCTTGACGGAGATCCGATGACTCTCGGCACCGACCAAGGCATCGACGATTGCGGTGCGATGACCGGGCGCTCCGACGCGGAAGCGAAGCCTGCCGAGCGGCAGGCCACGCAACGCGAGCGCGCCCTTGGCGGTGAAGTCCTCGTCGCCGATGAGCACGGTCGCGTCCTGCACCTCGTTCCCGTCGTCGCCGGCGCCTTCGCATTCGACCTCGAGCTGCAACCTGCCGTCCGGCACCCGCAG
>JAGQRA010000011.1 GCA_020425885.1 Planctomycetota bacterium
ACGACCACGGTTCTCGCACTCCAGTCCTGCGGCGTGAACACCAGTTCCGACTCCGCAATCGCGAATTCGCCGGGGTCTCCGCTCGCGAGGGGTACATGGACGTCATCGGTCGGCGCAGTCGTCAGCGCCACGAGGAAGCTCGCGCTGGCGCCGTTCTCGTCGACGATCAGCCCGGTGGTGGGCGCGACGACGATGCGGGCACTGTCGTTGTCGAGGTTGAGCAGAGTCACATCCGGTGGATCGATGCCGGCGAACGCCGTGTCCGTGCTCTGCGCCGGACTCAGGGAAAGCAGCGCAGACTGGTCGCCATCGACGAGATCGTCGTCCACGGGATTTACGGCGACGCTGTAACCGGACTGCCAGTTGCCTGCGTCGAGCCGGATCTCGGTGTCCAGCACTTGCCATTCGCTGGCGTCGACCGGGCCGATCGGCACCACCACCTCGGCACTTGGCATGCGGTTCAGGCGAACCACGAAGCTGCCCGCGGTGCCGGATTCCGAAGTCGTGACCTGCAGCGGATCAACGATGATGTCGGCCTGTTCATCGTCGACATTGGACAGGGCAATATCGGCCGGGTCGAGGCCATTGAAGACCGGATCCTGGCTGACGGCCGGCAATAGTTGCAGCACACCGGTCTGGGTGCCATCGAACTCGGTGTCGTCGACACCCGTCACCTGCACCGTCACGCCTGCCTGCCAGTTGCCGGCATCAAGCGTCAACGTAGTGAACGGCAGGGACCATTCGCCCGGATCCGGATTGACGAGCTCGATCTGCACGCTCGAGCCCGGTTCCGCGTTCAAACGGACCACGAAACTCGCGCTTGTTCCGGCTTCGGAAGTGGTGATCGCTGTGGGGGACACGAGGATCTCGGCGCTGTCGTCGTCCAGATTGACGATGGACACATCACTGGCATCCAGGCCTGCATAGGCAGCATCGGCGGATTGCGCCGGCAACAGGCGAATGAAGCCGGCCTGGTCACCATCCACCAGGGCATCATCCACGCCGTCGACGACGATCGCGCGAGGAACGTCCCAAGTGGCCGGGGTGAACACGATTTCAACGATCGGCAGACTCCACTCGGCGGCATCGCTCGCCACGACCGGAATGCGGACCTCGGCGGCCGGCTGGCTGGCAAGGGAGACGTTGAACGTGGCGCTCTGCCCGGACTCCGAGGTCACGAGGCCGGAAACCGGATCGACCAGGATCGCTGCTGCGGCAGGAGCTATCAGCGTGAAGGACTCGGAATCGAGGATGCGCCAGTCGCCGGCACCTCGATCGATCTCGACGAGGCAGGCGTGCTCGCCCGCAACGAGTCCGGCCGTCGGCAGCAGTTCGCTGGCCACGTAGTCGGCCCCGGGGACGAGATCGACCGTGACTAGCTGCTCGTACTCGACCGTGCCGCCATCGAGGGCAACCATGCGCTTGCGCAGATGGGCATCGGGCTGCACTGCTGTGCCGCGATTGCGCACCGTGAACAGACAGGTTTGCGGCTCGCCGACCAGCAATGACGGCCTCGCAATGCTGACGAAGCCCTCGATCGAGGCACTGGCATCGGGCAGACGCAGGAAGGTGATCGTGTCGGTGGCGTACTCGTAACCGGTCAATCGGGAGCGCAGGCGTGCCACGGCGGTGTAATCGCCGGCCGCTGCGGCGCCGTCAACACCCATCTCGCCAGCAATCGAGGCATTGGCGAAAAGATCATCCAGCAGGAAGCTGCGGGTCTGCACGAATCCAGCGGGCCCGGAAATCGTGATCGCGACTTCGGGCAGGCGGATCACTTCCGAGG
>JAGQRA010000807.1 GCA_020425885.1 Planctomycetota bacterium
TCGAGCACCATCGCGATGTCGGGGCCGAGCTTCTGTTGGAAGGTCAGCACCGACTCGGGCGTGCAGCGGTGCGTGCTGCCGTCGATCACCGACTGGAACGTGACGCCGTCGTCGTCGATGCGAACCTTGTTGCTCAGCGAGAACACCTGGTAGCCGCCGCTGTCGGTCAGGATCGGTCCGTTCCAGTTCATGAAGCGATGCAGACCGCCGAGGCGCTCGATCCGTTCGGCGCCGGGCCGGACGTGCAGGTGGTAGCTGTTGGCGAGGATCAGCTCGGTGCCGGTGGCGCGGACCTGCTCCGGCAGCAGTCCCTTCAGCGAGGCGTAGGTGCCGACCGGCGCGAAGCACGGCGTCTCGAAGGTGCCGTGCGGCGTGTGGAAGCGACCGCGGCGCAGCTTGCCCTTGGTCGACAGCAGCTCGAAGCGGAACGGGCTCACGGAAACGGCAGCTCGCCGGTCTGCGGTCTTGCATCGTGGGCGATGCCGAGATGGTCGTAGGCCCGCGGCGTGGCGACGCGGCCGCGCGCCGTGCGGGCCAAGAGGCCGCAGCGGATCAGGTGCGGCTCGATGACGTCCTCGAGCGTGTCCTCGGCCTCGTCGACCATCGCCGCCAGGGTCTTGAGGCCGATCGCATCGCCGCGGTCGGTCAGGGCCCTGAGCACGCGGCGGTCGAGTTCCTCCAGTCCGAGGGGGTCGATGCGCAGACGTTGCAGACCTTCCTCCGCGGTCTGCAGGTCGATGGCCTCACGCTGATGCACCTGGGCCAGGTCGCGGACCCGACGCAGGATGCGCAGCGCCATGCGCGGCGTGGCCCGGCTGCGTTCGGCGAGCATCCGCGCCGCCGCCGGCTCGAGTCCGACCTGCAGGCGTCGGCTGGCCCGCTCCAGGATCTGCTCGAGATCAGCGGGCGGATACGGTTCGAGCCGTTCGACGATGCCGAAGCGCGACCGGAACGCCGCCGTCAGCAGGCCCTCGCGCGTGGTGGCGCCGACCAGGGTGAACGGCTGCACGCCGAGGCGCACGCTGCGACCGCCGGGCCCCTGGTCGAGCACGACGTCGATGGCGTGATCCTCCATCGCCGAGTAGAGGTACTCCTCGAGCGCCTTCGGCAGGCGGTGGATCTCGTCGATGAACAGCACCTGGTTGCGCTGCAGCCGCGTCAGCGTGCCAGCGAGATCGCGCGGCGCGCCGAGCGCCGGACCGGAGGTGATGATCAGGTCGGTCGCCATGCCGATCGCGATCAGGTGGGCCAGCGTGGTCTTGCCGAGACCCGGGGGGCCGCAGAGCAGGACATGATCGAGCGGTTCCTCGCGGCCTCGCGCCGCGGTGATGGCGATGCGCAGGTTGTCGCGGATCTGCTCCTGGCCGACGAACTCGGCGAACGAGGCCGGCCGCAGGCTGCGGTCGAACTCGCGGTCGATCGGATCGGGCAGGTCGTGGAACACCATGGCGGACCGGGATCGTACTTGCGTTCTGGTGACGTTCCACCACGCTCTTCGCTGTGTCTCCCGCCGATGAGTTGCCGATCTACGAGTTGCTGGGCGAAGCGAAGCTCAGCGCGATCATCGCCGGCTTCTACCGGCGCGTGCCGGACGATCCGATCCTCGGGCCGATGTATCCCGAGCAGGACTTCGCCGGCGCCGAGTACCGGCTGCGGACCTTCCTGATCTACCGCTTCGGCGGACCGCCGGTCTACCTGCAGGAGCGCGGTCACCCGCGGCTGCGGGGGCGGCACATGCCGTTCCGCATCGACCAGGCCGCGCGCGATCGCTGGCTCGAGCTGATGATGGCGTCGGTCGAGGAGCACGAGGTCTCGCCGCCGCATCGTGACTACCTCGAGCGCTTCCTCGGCGACATCGCGACCTTCCTGATCAACACGGTGTGAGGCTTGGAGCGACCCGAACGATCCGCGGCGCGCACGGCGATGCTGCTGTTCGGCTTCGGCCTCTGCCTGCGGCTGTTGTTCTGGCACGCCGGGCCCGACGGCGGCGCCGTCTGGCACATCGGCTTCAAGGGCGATGCGGCGATCTGGCAGGACTTCGCGCTGCGGCTGGCGAACGGCATCCCCGATGCCGAGCTGCGGCTGCCGTGGCGGCCACCGGCGATGCTGTGGTTGCTGGCGAACACGTGGGACGGCACCGCCAGCGCGTTCTGGTTGCGCGGCCTGTTCGTGGTCCTGGGCGCCGCGGTCGCGCCGCTGTTGTGGCTGCTGTTGCGGCGACGGGTCGACGATGACGTCGCCTGGCTCGCGGCCGGCCTCTGTGCCGCCTCGAGCAACCTGATGCTCGCCGGTAGCGGCGTGCAGGTCGAAGGGCTCTACCTGCCGCTGGTCCTGCTCGCGTTGCTCGGACAGGCCCGGATGGCGACGCCGCACCGGATCTGGTTGCCCGTCTGCTGGGGCGCCGGCAACGGCCTGCTCTGTCTGCTGCGGGCCGAGCATCTCGCGTTCTTCGCCGCGTTCCTGCTGGTCGCGATGGTCTGCCGGCTGCGCTGGCGGTCGCTGCTGTTGGCGGTGCTGGGATGCAGTGCGGTGCTGCTGCCCTGGCAGCTGCAGGCGAAGCGGATGATCGACGAGTTCAACGCCACCGGACCGCCGTCGCCAGCCTTGTCGTTGCCGTGGGATCAGGCCGCCACCGACGCGGTCCTCGAGCTGCCGGCGTTCGCCCGCCGCGCCGTCTTCGAGGTCGTCGATGCCACCGTCCGCCATCGCGGCGGCGCGCGAGTCGCGGTCGCCGATCTGGCGATCGTGCGCGAGGCCTACGGCTGCTGGCCCGAGCCGTTGCCGGTGCCGTTGATCGCGCTCTACGGCGCGCTGAACTTCTTCGTCGCCAATGCTGCCGAAGCCGAACGCGGCGGGACCTGGGCCGCGCTCGATCGCGAACCGTTGCTCAGCGGGGGCGCCGATCGCTATCCGGGCTGGCTGCGCCTCGCGCCCGGTCGTCATCGTCAGTTCTCGCTCGACTATCCGCCGCATCTCGACGTCGCCGTGCACGGCTATGCCCGCGGCCTCGACGAGATCCTCGCCGATCCGGCGGCCTGGTGCGGCCGGGCCATGCAGAAGCTGTGGCAGCTGATGGCGGGCGCCACGGGCGGACTCGGCGGCTACGCGTTGCCGATCGGCATGTCGGGTGTGCGACGGCCGATCGACATGGTCGTGGCCGAGGGCGTGTGGCCGGGATCGTGGCGCGGCGCGGTCGTGCTGTTCGCCATCCTCGGGTTGTGGTCGCTGCGGCGGCACCGGGCGCTGTGGCCGCTGCTGGCGTTCACGGTCGCCAAGATCGGACTCGTCGTGCTGTTCTTCGGCCAGGCCCGGCACGGTGTCCAGTGCCTGCCCGCCGTCGCGATCGGTGTCGCCGCGGCGCTCCTGGCGCTGCCGCGACGCTGGCCTCGACTCCGCCTGCCGCCGGCCGGGCTCACGGTGTTCGGCCTGCTGCTCGTGCTCGAGTTCGTGCGCGCCGGCTCGAGCGGCGCCACCGTCGACGGTCATCCCGTGGCCGGCCTCGAGCCCTACGGGCCGCAGGACATCGAGTCGCGCGTGATCGAGTTCCGCTGACGCGCCCCTGTGTCGTGCGGCGCGCGCTGCCGAGTGTGATCCGTGGCCGGACCGGACTACGATCCGCGCGCGATGAACATGCCTACCCTGCTCGCGGCTTCACTCGGCTTCATGACGGCGCTCGTGGCCCAGGAACCGCAGCCGTTGCCGATCCTGGCCGACGCGACCCGGATCTTCGACACCGCCGCCGAGACGACGCGCAGCTGGGATCAGCTGCTCGATCACCTGGCCGAACTCGATGTCGTCTTCCTCGGCGAGACCCACGTCGACGACACCACGCACCGGGTCGAACTCGCTGTGCTCGAAGGCCTGCTGCAACGCCGCGACGGCAAGGTCGTGCTGTCGCTCGAGATGTTCGAGCGCGATTCGCAGCCGGTGCTCGACTCCTACCTCGCCGGCGAGATCGGCGAGGCCGAGTTCGTCGCCCGGTCCAATGCCTGGGAGAACTACCGCACCGGCTATCGGGCGCTGATCGAAGCCGCCAAGGCCGCCGGCATCCCGGTGGTCGCGGCCAACTTCCCGCGGTCGTTGCGGCGCGCGCTCGCCGGTGGCGGCAAGCAGGCGATCGATCGGCTCACCCCCGAGCAGCGCGCGTTGATGCCGGCCGAGATCTTCCCGGCCAGCGCCGACTACTGGGAGCGGGTCGACCGCGCGATCCGCGGCCACATGGGATTCAGCGCTGGCGGCACGCCGGAGCAGCGGCAGTACGAGACGCAGAACCTGTGGGACAACAGCATGGGCCACAACGTCGCCGTGGCGCAGGCCGCGCATCGCGACTCGGTCGTGCTGCACGTCGCCGGCGGGTTCCACGTCGCCTACCGCGATGGCACCGTGGCGCAGTTCGTCCGCCGCAGCCCCGACAGCCGCTTCGCCGTCGTGCAGGTCTCGCCGGCCTCCGGGCTCGAGCTGGCGCAGCCGCAGCGCGACCGCGACGAGGCCGACTTCCTGATCTACGCCCGTCAGGTCGCGCGCGGCTTCCACGATGACACCTTCGCGGTGACGGTGGGGGCCGAGATTCGCTACCGCCTCGACGCACCGCAGGGCGATGTCGCGGTGCCATTGCTGCTGTGGCTGCCCGACGGTCGCACCCGCCCCGAGGACGCGATGGCCTTCTGGCAGGCGGCGGTCGGCGGCGAGGCCGCCATCGCCGTCGTCGAGCATCCGTTCCCCGAGCTGCAGGACGACCTCGCGCTCGGCGGTCGCTACGCCTTCGGCGACGGCTTCCGCGCCGACTACGGTCGCATCCAGAACGGTCTGGTCCGCATCGCCGAGTACGTGGCGCGACACTATCCGATCGATCGCGAACGGATCCTCGTGGCCGGAATCGGCGACGGCGCGGCGGTGGTGCTGTGGAGCGCGCTCTACGGGCAATGGCTGGCGCAGGACCACGTCGCCATCGATCCGAAGGATCTTAGGCGGCTGGCGATGGAGGCGCTGCCCGATCGCCGGCCGGCGACCCGGTCGCTGCAGTTCGTCGCCAGTGAGGTGCCGCTGCTCGAGCTGGCCAAGGTGGCCGCCGACTATGGCAAGGTCGGGGTCGAGACCGGCATGACGCATGTCGAACCGGGGCTCGGGTCGGTGTGCGCCATCGTCCGCGACAAGCTCGGGTTGCCGCCCGAGCGCGCAAGTCAGGACGAGGCGACCGAGCTGCTCGTGCTGCCGTCGGAGCTGCCGCGGGCGCGTGAATGGGCCGAGGTCTACCGGCAGCGATTGCTGCGGACCGGCACGATCGCGCGCATCGTCACCGCCGACTCCGTGCCAGAAGGCGTCGATGCCGCGCACCGCAGGCTGCTCACGATCGGCGCCGGAGGAACGTTCGAGCTCACGAGCTTTGCGTCCGGCCGGGGGCTGCCGCTACCCGGTGGTGCCTTCGGTGGCACCACGGTCGTGGTGCTGCCAGATGGCACGGCCGAGGCGGAGCGCGAGGTCTGGCGCGAGCTCGAGCGCAAGAACGTCCTCAAGCGCCGCAGCATGTTCGCCAACCTGGCCGTCGCCGAAGGCACCGCCGACCGCTGCCTTCCCCAGGTGGTCGCGGCGCTGAAGGCGAAGGGTCGGTCACGGGTCCTGATCGTGCCGGCCGTGTTCTGCGCCGATGCCGCGACCATGCGCGCGCTGCAGGCGCAGCTCGGTCCGGTCGCGCAGGGTATGGACGTGCACTGGCTGCCGGGGCTCGGCGGCGAGCTTGTGCGTGGCGGTCACTGAGTCCGGGTCAGGCCATCGCCGGCGGCTGGTCCCGGCTCGGGCAGGTGCGCCGCAGCGGGCACTCCGCGCACGACGGATTCGAATTGCGGCAGATGGTCCGGCCATGCTGCTGCAAGACCAGATGGGCCTCGATCAACGGCTCGACCGCGGCCGGCAGTTCGCTCATCGCCGCGGTCTGCGCCGAGCGGTAGCTGGTCGCATAGGACTTCGCCTCGGTGCCGTAGCCGAGGCGAAGCAGAACGCGCAGCGCGTTGCTGTCGAGGGCCAGCACGGTGTCCCTGCCGGCGAACAGCAGCATGCGTTCGGCGCCTGGCGCCCCGATGCCGGGATAGCGGCGCAGCGCTTTGCCGGCTTTCGCCGGCGGTAGCCCGATGAGCTCGCGGGGATCGCCATCGCTTAGGAACAGCTCGGCGCAGCGGCGCAGCTTGGCGATCTGATTGGCGGCCATGCGGCCGTGACCGCAGGCCTCGGCCAGCAGCTCGTCGGGACAGCGCGCGATGGTGTCGGCATCGAGGTCGGTGAGTTGTTTCAGGCGGGCGAACGCGCGCTGACGGACGGCGTCGTCGACGAGGTAGACCACGTTCTCGAGCAGGATCAGATGCCACGGATCGCGGCTCGGCGGCCGCAGTTCGCCGTGATGGGCGGTGAGCTTCGCGATCAGCCCCGGCAACGAACGCGCGCGTCTCGGCATGCGCGGCAGACTACCGCCGCGGCACCGCGGCCGGATGGTCCGGGTCGGCGATGGTCGAGGATTCGCGACAACGATGGCGCGCCCTCGCATCGCTCGCCGGAGAGGTGGGCAACAGGTCGCGACTCCCGCGACCGCAACCAAACAGGATCGAACGATGAAGACGACCTTTCGCAGTCACCTCCTGGCGCTGACCGGCGCCCTGATGTTCTCGAACCCGATGGCGGCGCAGGAGCAGTCGCGGGCGCCCGTGCTCGAGCCGATCCCCGTCGACCAGCTGACTCAGGCCGGCGGCGAGGGCGGGTTCAAGCTCGTGCTGACGAGCGCCGACAGCTCGAGCCGGTTCATGGGAGTCATCCTGGTCTCGTTCGAGCGTACCCTGAAGCGGCAGCACGACCTGTTGCCGCCGCTGCTCTGCGACGCCGCGGTGCTGCACGCCGGCTACGGCATCGGCTCGATCGGCGCCGTGCTCAGCGACAAGCCGATGACCGCCGGCTTCGATGTCTACGCCCAGGGCATCCTGTTCGACAAGAACGGCATCCGGACGACGGTCGTCGACAAGGTCCAGTGATCACCTCGCCGGGGGCGTCGAGGCATCGCGGTCGACCGCACTCGGGAACCGTCGCTGCGCGTATGGTGCCACTGCTTGCAGAATCCTGGTGAGAAAGGTGGCGCGGTAGGGCGCCGTTCGACGGGGAATGGGCAGCGGGTCGCGAACCCCGCCCACCTCAACCTCACAGGATCGAATGATGATCACCCGTCTCGAAAGCCTCCTCTTCGTACTGACCGGCGCCCTGATGTTGTCGAACGATCTTCTGGCCGAGGCGCGGTTCCTGGCCATCGCCCGCAGCGCGGTCGATCGGCGGGTGCCCGCGCGCTGCGAGGTCGCAGCGAAGCCGTCGCTGCCTGGCCCGCGTCAGCCGACCGCGGCCATGGTCGATCACACGGTGTCGCCGGCCAAGACCCTCGGAACGCGGCCGGGGCTGTCGCCACCATCGTTGCCGAAGGCGCGGGTCTGCCCGCCGATCGCGCGGCCGGATCGAGCGGCGTTGTGCTCACCGTCGGAACGTGGCCGAACCAGGGGCGCGCACGGCAGCGTGACGTGACGCCGGCGACGGATGGCAGGGGAGTGTGGTTCTCGACGGGTTCGTCGGCGAGGATGCGCGCCACATGCACCGCTTCCTCGCCGTCCTGTTCTCGTTCACCGTCGCCATGGCCCAGGACTCCGCACCGGGGTTCGGTGGTTGGCGCAAGCTGCAGAACGGGACCGATCTCGGCGGCTGGCACGGCCAGCGCCACTTCGATCCCTACAAGTTGGCGTCGATGCCCGCCGATGAACTGGCCAAGATGCGGGCCGAGGACGAGGCGACGATGCGCGAGCATTGGCGTGTCGAGGAGGACGAGCTGATCAACGACGGCAAGGGTGCCTACCTGACCACCGACGAGCAGTTCGGCGACGTCGACTTCAGCCTCGAGTACCGGACGGTGGCACTGGCCGATTCGGGCATCTATCTGCGCGGTTGTCCGCAGGTGCAGATCTGGGACTACACCGAAGCCGGCGGCAAGTGGAACCTCGGCGCCGACAAGGGCAGCGGCGGGCTGTGGAACAACCAGCAGCACGAGCGCTTCCCGCCGGCCGTCGCCGACAAGTCGTTCGGCGAATGGAACACGCTCGCGATCCGGCAGATCGGCGAACTCGTCTGGGTCAAGCTCAACGGCATCACGACCGTCGACGGGGTCGTCATGGAGAACTACTGGGATCGCTCGCGGCCGCTGCCGGCGACGGGGCCGATGCAGCTGCAGACCCACGGCGGCGAGATCCGGTTCCGCAACATCAAGGTGCGCGCGATCGACGCCGAGGACGCCGCCAATGCGCTGCGCGCGCGGGCCGGTGCCGGCTTCGTCGAGCTGTTCGATGGCGAGACGTTCGCCGGCTGGCAGGGCGCGGTCGACAACTACGAGATCAGTAACGGCGCGATCCGCTGCCAGGCCGGCAAGGGCGGCAACCTTTTCACCGTGGACAGCTATCGCGACTTCACCGTGCAGCTCGAGTTCCAGCTGCCCGCGGGCGGCAACAACGGATTGGCGATGCGCTATCCGGGCGAGGGCGATCCGGCCTACACCGGGTTCGAGTTGCAGGTGCTCGACGACTCGGCGGCGAAGTACGCGAACCTGAAGCCGTACCAGTACCACGGCTCGGTCTACGGCGCCGTGCCCAGCGTGCGGGGTTACCAGCGGCCGGTCGGCGAATGGAACTTCCAGGAGGTCACCATGCGCGGCTCGCACGTGACCGTGACCCTCAACGGCACCGTGATCGTCGACGCCGACCTCGCCGGCCTGGAGTCGAAGCTGAAGAACCAGACCGGCATGCACCGCGAGCAGGGCTTCTTCGGCTTCTGCGGTCACAACGACCCGGTCGCCTTCCGTCGCATCCGCATCAAGCGGTTGGACTGAGAGCGGCGGGTGCGTCGCGGCGGTCGTCAGCCGCCGAACCGGTATGTGGAGCCGGACCGGCACGCCGGCAGCGATGCGGCATGGCGGAGTGATCGAGTAGGTCGCCTGGGCCGATGTTCGTTTGGCGCTGCGCCCAGTGGCGACTGTGGGAAGGAGCAGAGAGGGGGCAACCTGGGCGCAACTCGGGGTCGTGATGAGGTAGAGTCCTGAGTGGCAGGTGCGCATCTCCGCAGGAGGTGGCGCCTGACGCGGGCAAGAAATGCGCGACGCCGAGCGAAGGATAACGATGCTCAGCTCTCAGCTCTCAGCTCTCAGCTCTCAGCTCTCAGCTCTCAGCTCTCAGCTCTCAGCAGGCGTACTGCTGCTGACGTGCGCCGTCATCGGCGGAGGTAGTGGAGTTGCGTTGGCTCAGTCGCCGCCGATTCCGATCCCGCGGTACACCGGAATCACCACCGAGTTCACGACGCACGACGCGACGACCACGGTGTCGCATACGCCCCCCGCCCTGTTTGAAGCCTGGGCCGACGTGAAGACCACCGGTGGCCTCGTGCCGGGCTCGGGATGGACGTTCTGTGTCGGCACGATCGAGGTGTCGACGACGGATCCGACCGACAATCCTACCTTCTCTGACAAGGCCGTCGTGCCGCCTCTAGGTGCGGCTCTATTCCAGATCCCTGGTACCGCGACCTTCGCTACCAAGCAGGTTGTCGTGCTCCAGGCTCGCGGCCCGGATCCGTCGGTAACCGGTCCCAACGCAGACCAGGACATCCGCTGGCAACGCCTGTTCTATGGCGACTCGGGGCTTTGGACCTCGACGACCATCGGACCGATCGGCCGCACCGCCACCAACGCGCGCGCCGTTTCGGTGTGGCCGGTCTGGAAGGAGGCTACTGGCGAACTGGACCAGGTAGAGACCCGGATCGCGATCTGTGGTGAGACCTACGATTCGCGACTCCCCAACAACCAGTTCAACGGCACCGGCGGTTGGAACAAGTTCTACGGTCCGATCCAGTTCCAGGCGAACTACCCCAGGGGCCTGCCGAGCGGATTCATCGCCGTCTACCGCGGCAACGGCGACCTTCTTTGGTCGCACCAGTTCTTCTTCGAGGACGCGAGCATCCCTCCCGGTGGCCCGGAGGGAGCCTGCGCCATCACCGATGTCAGCATCCGCGTCGAGCAGGTCGGCGAGGTGAAGCGCGACGTGGTGACCTACTGCGGCATCTCGTCGTTCGGATTGCGACTCAACGAGACTACCGCACTGACGGCCTATCGCAGCTACGCGGCCCCGACCTCGGCCGTCACGGGCTACGTGCCCGGAGGCGGTGCGACCGACAACTCGAACAACGGTGCCATCCTCGACCAGTGGGACGGCATCGTCGGGCGCATCTCGAACCTCCACAGTGCCAA
>JAGQRA010000808.1 GCA_020425885.1 Planctomycetota bacterium
GATGAACCGAGCCCTCTATCACGCCGCGTGTGCGCTGGCGGCGAACGGACTGGTCGTGTTGCGTGGCCTCGTCGACGACACCTTCGCGGCGGCCGGCGGACTCCGAGCCGGTGACGCCCGGGTCCTCGCCGATGCCTTGATGCAGGTCGCCGTCGCTTCGACCGGCGAGCACGGCGCGACCGCGGCGTTGTCGGGACCGGTGCGACGCGGCGACGCGACGACGGTACGACGCCACCTGCAGGCGATCGGCGCCGAGGTGCCGCACGCGGTGGGTGCCTACCGCGCGTTGATGTTCGGCGCGCTGCGACTCGCCCGCGCCGCCGGCCTGTCCACGGCGGCGGCGGCGACGGTGGCCTCCGTCCTCGCCGCCGACGAGGGTGAGGGCTGAACCGCGATGGCGCAGATCATCGCCAGCACCTTCGCCCGGTCGCGACCGCAGGTCGTGCGGGCCGCCGCCAAGGCGGCGATGGCGGGTGCCGATTGGCTCGAGCTGCGGCTCGATGAGTGGCCGCTCGGCGACGAACTCGCGCCGGTGCTGGCCGCGGTGCGGCTGCCCGTGCTCGTCGCCTGCCACACGCCGGAGAACGGCGGCAAGTTCCGCGGCACGCTCGGCGATCGCCGCGAGCTGTTGACGCAGGCCTTGCTGGCGGGCGCGCAGGGACTCGATCTCGACATCGCCGACAACTGGACGCCGCCGACCGGGCGGACGCGGCTGAAGCTGTTGATCCGTTCGTTCCACAGCTTCACCGGTGTTCCCGGCGAACTCGCGGAGATCCACCGCCGGCTTTGCGCGCATGGCGGTGTGGCCAAGATCGTCGTCACCGCCCACGACCTCGCCGACGCCGCGCCGGTGCTGCAGCTGCTGCAACGTGTCGATCAGGCCCGTACGCCGACCGTGGCGTTCGCGATGGGGCGGACGGCCTGGCCGACCAGGATCCTCGGGCTCACGCTGGGCGCCCCGTACGTGTACGGCTGCATCGATACCGGCGAGGAGACCGCGCCGGGACAGCTGCCGGTCGCGCTGTTGTCCGGACTGTATCGCGCTCGCGAACTCGGCCCGGGCACGGCGCTGCTCGGTCTGCTCGGCAATCCGGCGCTGCATTCGCTCGGGCCGTGGCTGCACAACCGCGCCCTGCGCCGACTCGGGGTCGACGCCGTCTACCTGCCGTTCGAGACGTCGCGGCCGTTGGCCGTGCTCGACATGTTGCCGCCGGCGCGCGTGCGCGGCTTCTCGGTCACCGCACCCTTCAAGGCGGTGATGGCGGGACGCTGCGCGCGGCTCAGCGAGGAGGCCGCCGCGGCCGGGGTCATCAACACGATGGTGCGCGTGGGCTCTGGCTTCGTCGGTTCGAACAGCGACGTCGCCGGCGTGCTCGCGGCGCTGCGCGTCGGCGGCGTCGGCCAGGGCGACGGCCGGTGCGCGGTTGTGATCGGCGCCGGTGGTGCGGCGCGTGCCGGGGCCATCGCCCTCCGCGGCCTCGGCTTCGCGGTGACGATGCTCGGTCGCTCGCTCGATTCGGCTCGGTCGTTCGCCGGCCTGCACGGCATTCGGCTCGGCAGCCTCTCCGCCGCGTTGCCCGAGGGGGTCGAACCCGAGGTCGTGATCCAGGCGACGCCACTCGGCAGCGGCGGGCGCGATCCGGACGAACGACCGTTGCCCGATTGGAACGCGGAGCCGAAGGTCTGCGTGCTCGAGATGGTCTACCGACCGCTGTGGACCAGGTTCCTGCGCGACGCCGAGGCCAGCGGGGCGCGCTGCGTCACCGGGCTCGAGATGTTCCTGGCCCAGGCCAGCGATCAGGTGCGGCGCTTCACCGAGCGGGAGGTCGCCGTCGACGAACTGCGACAGTTCCTGGCTGGCGTCGTCTGAGGTCTTTCGGCTACAAGGTTGCCATGCGCTACCTCGTCCCGGCGCTAGCCTGTGCGGCCCTCGCCACCCGCACCCCAGCCCAGTTGCATCCTGCCGACCCGGAATTCGCCGCCGGCTCCGTCCGAGTCGATGACGCGATCTATCCGTACCGCCTGCTGCGGCCCGAGGTGGGGCGGCGCGACGAACTCCGTCCGCTCGTCGTCTTCCTGCATGGCGCCGGTGAGCGCGGCAGCGATAACGAGAAGCATCTGAGCTGGTTGCCCGAGGTGATGGCGCGGCCCGAGCTACGCCAGCGGTGGCCCAGCTACCTGCTCGCGGTGCAGTGTCCGGCAGGGGAGCGCTGGGTCGATACCGACTGGGCGAACGAGCGGTCCGAGTCGATGCAGGCGCGGCCCACGCCGGCGATGCGTGCCGTGCTCCTGGCGCTGGACGAGGTGCTGGCCAGCGAGAGCGTCGATCCGGCGCGCGTCTATCTGGCCGGGCTCTCGATGGGCGGCTATGGGGCGTGGGATCTCGCCACCCGCGAGCCCGATCGCTTCGCCGCCGTGCTGACCGCGGCCGGCGGCGGCGACGAGCGGCAGGTCGGCAGGTTGCTCGGTCTGCCGGTCTGCGTCTATCACGGCACGGCCGATCGGGTGGTGCCGGTGGCGCGCTCGCGCAGCATGGTCGACGCGCTGCGGCGGATCGGTGGCGAGGTCATCTACCACGAACTGGAGGGGGTCGGTCACGATTCGTGGCGACAGGCGTTCGCCGTCGACGGTGCCCTGCCATGGCTGTTTGCGCAGGATCAGCGCCAGCAGCGCCGCGGTACCTTCGCGACCTACGCCGTCGTGCCGTCGCCGGATCGCATCCAACTCGAGGGGGGTCGCTTCACGCTCGCGGCCGATGCCCGTTGCGTCGCCGTCGGCGACGGTGCCGAGGCCGGGACCATGGTCGCGCAGCTGGTCTCGCAGTTCAGCGGCCGTACGCTGACCGCGGCAACCGAGCCGGCGCAGCCCGGCGATGTCGAGATCCGGCTGGATCCCGACCAGGCGGACGCCATCGTCGTCGACGTCGATGCCGTGTTGCAGATCTCGCTGCGCGATCGCGACATGGTGGCGCGGGCCGCGGCGTTGCTCGTGCAGATGATCGGCACCTGGCCCGGCGCCAGCTGCCCGCGCGGCATCCTGGCCATCCGCGAGCTGCCGGGCGGAGGCTGCATCAGGGTCGGGACCGGTGGTGGGGCCTGGACCGCGGTCGAACTCGAATCGCTCTTGCGCGCGGCCTGGCTCTATGGTGCCGCGACGGTAGTAGGGTCGAGGTTCGATGACCTCGATGCGTTCCTGGGGACCGAGGAGGCCACGCGGTTGCGCGGCGTTGCCAGCCGCCTCGGCATCGAGTTCTGCGATGTCGATCACGCGTTGCCGGCGGCGGACTTCGTCGTCGAGCTCGACGGCGCGGTCACGCCGGCCTCGCTGTTGTCCCAGCCCTGTCCCGTCGATGCGCGCTGGTCGATCGCGTGTCCGGCCGTCGCGGCCGGCGAGCAGCTCGAGATGCTCGGCGTGGCCTTGCCGTGCGTCGCCGAACGCGCCATGCGCCCGGAGGCCCACGTCCATGTCGGCGGTGTCCTCAGTCGTACCGGCGCCACGCTGCGGGCGCGCTGAGCCAGCGGCGGCGGCCATGGACCCCGTGCATTGCACGGGTGCGCTGCGGTGCCGAGTCGCTATCCTTGCTCGCGAATGATCGACGACGAAGCCGACGAAGCCGCGATCGTGAGCGCGCTCGAGGCGGCCCTGCGCGCCGGCGACGACGGCGCCCTGGCCACCCTGTTCGAGCGCGAACGCGAACGTACCGTACGCATGGTGCACTTCCGGCTCGATCCGCGACTGGTCGGTCGCATCGATCCCGAGGATGTCGTACAGGAGGCCTTTCTCGAGGCCGAGAAGCGGCTCGATGCCTTCCGTGGCGACGACAAGCCGTTCTTCGTCTGGCTGCGCCTGATCACACAGCAGACGCTGATCGACCTCTACCGCAAGCACGTCGGGGCCAAGATGCGCAACGCCGCCCGCGAGGTGCATTCGCCGAAGAGCCACGCCATGAGCGGCTTCTTCGTCGGCCATTTCACCTCGCCGAGCGGCGCGGCGATGCGCGAGGAGTTGCGCCAGCAGATCGAGCAGGCGCTGGAGAGCATGGAGGAGATCGACCGCGAGGTGCTGCTGTTGCGCCACTTCGAGGAGCTGTCGAACAAGCAGGTGGCCGCCGTTCTCGGCATCCAGGAGAACGCGGCGAGCAACCGCTACGTCCGCGCCCTGTCGCGGCTCAAGGGCTTCCTGACCGCGGCCGGCGACGAGCCGTGAGCGTTGCCTCGCGATGAACGACGACGCGGCTTCGACCGAACGCGATCCGCTCGACCTGCTGGTCGAGGAGTTCCTGCGGCGCCATCGGGCCGGCGAGGCGATCGACGTCGACGGGTTCGCCGGCGAGCACCAAGATCACGCCGCGGAGTTGCTCGAGCTGTTGCCGACGTTGTTGGCGTTGGAGCGGGTCAAGCGCGACCGCGAATCGACCGGCGGGTTCAGCGCCCGGGTCGCGTTGCCGGCGATGCGGCAGCTCGGCGACTTCCGCATCGTGCGCGAGATCGGCCGCGGCGGCATGGGCGTCGTGTTCGAGGCGTTTCAGGAATCGCTGTCGCGCCGGGTCGCGCTCAAGGTGCTGCCGCAGGCCGCGCTGCTCACCGGCAATCAGCTGCGGCGCTTCCAGCGTGAGGCGCAGACCGCCGCCCAGCTCCACCACAGCAACATCGTGCCGGTGTTCGGCAGCGGTGAGACCGAGGGCTATCACTGGTATGCGATGCAGTTCATCGCCGGCGCCGGTCTCGACTCCTGGCGCAGCGAGGCCGTGGACCAGCCACCGCAGGGCAGCGCCGACTGGCGGGCGCGCTCGACCTTCGTCGCCGGCATCGGCGAGCAGGTCGCGAGCGCCCTGCGCTACGCCCACGAGCAGGGCACGTTGCACCGCGACATCAAGCCGGCCAACCTGCTGCTCGATCGCGACGGCCATGTCTGGGTGACCGACTTCGGCCTCGCCAAGGCGCTGGAAGCGGAGGGCCTGACGCAGTCCGGCGATCTGCTCGGCACCCTGCAGTACATGGCCCCCGAGCAGTTCGCCGGCCAGTACGACGTGCAGAGCGAGGTCTACGCGCTCGGCGTGACGCTCTACGAGCTCCTGTCGTTGCGCACCGCGTTCGTCGGCAAGACCCGCAGCGAGCTGATGGACGCGATCCGGCGTGGCCGACCATCGTCGCTGCGCAAGCTGTGTCCGGAGGTGTCCGAGGATCTCGTCGTCATCATCGAGAAGGCCACCGCCGGCGACCCGCGCGATCGGTATCCGAGCGCCGAAGCGCTGCAACAGGACCTCCAGGCCTTCCTCGAGGACCGACCGATCGCGGCGCGCCGCCAGAGCGTGACCGGCCAGGTGTTGCGCTGGTGTCGCCACAATCGTGCCGTCGCCGCCTACGCCGCGGCGGCGTTGCTGGCGGTCGTCGGCGCCGGCATCACCGGCTGGGTCGCGTACGTCGTCACCAGGGACGCGCTGTCGGCGGCGGAGTCGGCCGGTACCGAGGCCCGCAGCGAGCGACAGCGCGCCGAGAGCAATCTGAAGCTGTCGTTGGACGCCTTCGGCAGCGTCTTCGATGCGCTCGTCGGACCGGACCCGCTGCTGATGTTCGAGGAGGATCCCGACACCGGCGAGCAGAGCGTGGTGACCTTGCAGTCCGTCGACGAGAACGACGTCGCGCTGCTGGAGAAGATGCTGCGCTTCTACGACGAGTTCGCCGAGCAGAACGACGGCAGCCACTCGCTGCGCTTCGAAACGGCGCGGGCCTACCGGCGCGTCGGCGTGATCCACGTCCGCCTCGGCCAGTTCGAGGAGGCGGCCGTGGCCTACGAGCAGGCCCTGGCGCGCTATCGCGACGTCACCGACCGCGACATCCGGCGCGAGCTGGCCGCGGTTCACGTCGACTTCGGCCGGCTCGAATTGCGTTGGCATCGCCCGAACGGCAACGGCAACGCCGACGACGAGGCGGCGCGCCGCTTCACGCTGGCCCTGGAGCTGCTGGAGCAGGTGCCGGCGGGAGGCGAC
>JAGQRA010000809.1 GCA_020425885.1 Planctomycetota bacterium
CGGCCGACGGCCGCGGATCGTAGAGATGGCCCGGGTAGAGCACGGCCGAGTCCGGCACGTGGGCGAGCTTCTGCGTCAGCGACAGATACAGCTGACGCGGATCGCCGCCGGGCAGGTCGGTGCGGCCGCAGCCCTGCAGGAACAGCGTGTCGCCGGCGACCAGTCGGTTCTGCACCAGGAAACACTGCGAGCCAGGCGTGTGACCCGGGGTGTGGATCAGCTGGATCGGAATCGCGCCGACCTCGACGACATCGCCGCTGGCATGCGGCGCCAGGTCGCTGTCACTGCAACCGGTGATGCGCTTCAGCCACGGCGCCTCCTCGCGCTGGACGTGGACCTTGCACGGGCAGCGCTCGAGCAGCTCCTTCACACCCTGCAGGTCATGGCCGAACAGGTCGCCGCCGACGTGATCGGGGTGGTAGTGCGTCGCCAGCGCGCCCGTCACGCGCATGCCGTCCTGCTCGATCAGATCGACGAGATCGGCGACCGCGTAGCAGGGGTCGACGAGCACGGCCTCGCCGGTCTGTCGATCGCCGATCGCATAGCTGAAGTTCACCATCTGGCTCGCGATCGGATCGCCCTTGGCGAAGTCGCGGCCGGCGAGCCATTGTCGAAAATACAGACGATCCTCAAGCGGGGGGGTGGGGTCGTGCCGATTCATGCGATGGCAAGGATGGTACGTCGACCCCTCAGATTCATCCGGAAAGCGCCGCGATGGGCGGTGTGGCTGGCCATCGCCGTGCTCGCGGCCTGTGCCGGCACCGCGCTGGCGGCGAGGTCGGCGGTGCCGGCCGCGTTCCGCGAGCTGCTGCCCGCCGGCGAATTGCGCGTCCATTCGTTGTCGGCCGAGGGCGGCGAACTCGCGCTCGGCGACAGCGGCCGCCTCGTCCTCGCGACCGAAGGCTGGCAGGTGCCGGATCTCCAGCTCGGCGACGCCGCCGTCGCAGGCCTGCGGCAGTTCGTCGCGGCGGGAGGTCGACTGCTGCTGCTCGGCTATGCCGCCGCGCTCGCCTGCCGCCTCGGCATCGAGGACGAGCACCCCGAGCTCGAACCGTTCCGCTGGGGGTTCGACGCCCGTACGGCGATCGGCAGCGCGCAGCTCGGCATCGAGATCACGACCGGGCAGAGTCCGGAGCTGTTCGACGGCCTGGTGCCGGCGGCCGGCGCCGAGTTCACGCACTACCTGGCCGGCGGGGCGCCGTGTTGCGTGCCGCTCTGTGTCTGGAACGTCGGGGCTCCGAGCAAGGGCAGCGTGCTGGCGCGGCTCGGCACCGAGATCGATGGCATCCCGTCGAGCGGCGGGCCGCCGGTTCTGGTGCGCTGGACGCTCGGCAAGGGCCAGGTGTTCGCGCTCGGACTCGTGCCCGAACTCGAGAACGGCAACGCGACCATCGCCGGCAATGCCCGGCGGCTGTTGCGGAACCTGTTGGCGCTGGCAAACGACGGCAGCGGCGAAGCGGTGATGATCCACGTGCCGGCGGCCCGACCGCCGGCGTTGCCCGACCTCGCCGCTGACTTCGCCGCGCGCGAGGTGCCGATGCACCCGCTGCTGGCGCATTGGGGCTGGAGTGCTTCGATCGCGCCGGCGGGCGATCGGGACCGGCTGCGCGATGTCGACGACATCATCGACGAGGTGTTGGTGCCGAGCTGGATCCGCGGTGCCGACCTGCTCGAGCTCGAGGCCTGTCATCCCGATCGCGGCCTGCCGCTGGTGTGGCCCGAACAGGACACGATGCGCCGCCCCGAGGGCTACCGCGGCGATGCCTTCCAGGGCGCCTTCGACGCCACTGCGTTCGGCCAGATCGCCAACGAGGCCCACGGTCGCGGCATGCTGGTGCAGGCGTTCCTCGATCCGCTGCCGTTCGGCGAGCAGGCCAACGAACGGCTGGCATCGCTGCGCTTCGTCGCCCGTCAGCTGGCCTGCGTCAGGCGACTGGGGGCGCGGGCCCTCGATGGTTTCGGCGTGCGGCGCTGGCTCGTGGACGGCGGTGGCTACAGCCGGGCCATGGTGCAGGACATCAATCCGGCGGCGTTCCTCTACGGTGCCGGCGAGCAGTTCCCGAGCGTGGCCGGCAGCCTGCGGGCGCTCGACGCCGAAGACGGTGCGCTGCGCGGCCTGGCGGCTTCGGGGTTGTCGAGCCGGTGGCGCGACGGCTTCCCGCGTGAGCTGTGTTCGCTCGGTGTGCTCGACGCGCGGGTCGAGCGCGCCCTGCCGTCGCGAGCGGGTCCGACCCGAGGTGGTGGCAGCTACGGCGACTGGATCGTCACCCAGGCCAACGACTTCGTCCGCGCTCGTCAGGCCGATGGCGCGGCGCTGTGGTGGCGGACGCACGACGGCGAGACGCTCGGTCGTCTCGGCGCCGCCTACGTGCAGGGCATCTCGCTCGATCCTCTGCGCGCGGCGGTCGCGATGCAGCTGGCGGCGACGGGCGAGAACGGCTACCGCGCCGCGGCGGCGAAGCTCGTGCGCGCCGCACCGGCCGGCTTCGGCGCCGAGCTGCCGGTCCAGGCCGCCGTGCACGTGCTGCAGAACAACTGGTTCCGCCTCGTCGGCAGCGGCGGCGGTTTGCTGTTCGATCCGCGCGGCGAGGCGCGGTTCCGACCCGGCCAAGGGCTGACCATGAGCCCGTGCTTCCTGCGCACCCGATTGTTCGGCGGGCGCCCCGATGCCGGTGTGGTCAAGAGCATCGACCTCGATCTACTGCTGGCCGGTTCCCGCCCCGAAGGCGGCTACGATCGCACCGCCGTCGTCGGCAAGGGCAGCGGTCTCGGCAAGGCGGTGCCGGCAATGCTCGCTTTCGACGATCAGCCACGGTGGCCGCAGCGGACCCAGATCGAGCTGTCGCTCGATCCCGGCTACTACGAGCTCGAGATCGCGCCGCGCGCGGTGCGGGGGCGCGGCATCCTCGTGACCGGGGTCGACGGCACCGTGGTCGATTGCCGCGCCTTCGTCGCCGGTGACCGCGCCGGGATCGCCGCCATCCCGTTGCATGTCGCGCGCGACGGCGTGCGGCTCGTCGAGCTCGCGGTCGCGGAAGGCGGCACGGTTGCCATCGATCACCTGCGGCTGGTGCGTCGCGGCGACGTCGCCGCCGAAGGCAAGGTCGAGATCGCCGCCGGCTACCTCGCCGAGGTCGACGAACGCTCGTCTTCGAGCTACCACTCCGACCAGGTCGAGCTGCGCACGATCGGCGACTTCCCCGGCTTCCTGCTGCGCATCAGATGCATGCGGGCGGCCCGCAATCTGCGCGTCGAACGGCAGTTCACGTTGCCGGCCTATGTCGAACTGGTGGCCTCGGGCGGGGCGGATCCGAACCAGCTGCGGACGCCGTTCGTGCTGCGCAGCAGCGAACCGGCATGGCCCGACCTCGTCGTCGTGCCGATCCAGCTGGCCCGCTACGAGCACCTGCGATTCGCCGCCGGCGAGGTCGTGCTGCACAGCAGTCCCGCGGCCGGCGCCGAGTGCCGGGTCAGCTTCTGGATCGCGCCCCACGGCTGCGGCGCCGAGATGCTGCCGCAGGCCGCGGCCGTGTTCCGCGGCCTCGATCAGCCGGTCACCTTGGACCTCGGCGATCGCGGCGAAGGTGTGCTGGTGTCGGATCTGCCGCTGCCCTGGACCCGGGTCGTGCGCGTGCAGAACAACGCGCCGACGCCGTACCTGGTGCGCGAGAACGGGTGGTGGACCTGGCGCGGTGCGCAGCCTGCCAAGGACGGCGGCGACTGGCTGCGGGTCTGCCAGCTGCCGGGCGACACGGTCGAGATCGTCGGCGGCGCATCGGTGTTGGCGCGCACCCGGCCGGGGAAAGGTTCGCTGCACGTGATGGCGCTGCGCGAGCCGTTGGCCGACAGCGTCAACGTCCGCGTCCTGCAACGCAGTCGTCTCGTCACGCCGTCGGTCATCATGGCCGCCGACTTCGACGAGGTCCGGGTCGATGGCCAGCCCTGGTCGTGGTTCGATGGCCGCACCGTGTTCCTGCCCGATCGTCCTGGCGACTATCGGGTCGAGACCAGTGCCCACGGCGGCGATCCCGCGCCCCACGTGCTCGGCACCCAGGCGCCCTTGCTGCGATGCCATTACGACGCGTCCCGCCGCGAGCTCGTGCTGCAATGTGACAACGACCCCGCGCTGCCGGCGGAGCTGCCGTTCACCGCGGTGCTGCGCGGGCCGGTGCCGACGGCCATCGACAACGGTGAGATCGTCGCCGAGGACGAACTGCCGCACGCCGACGCCGATGCCCGCGCCCGGGCCGCCGCCGCCGGCGTTCTGATCCGCTTCCTGCCGGGTTTGACCAAGGTCCACTATGAGGATTGATCGGACGTCGTGGCTGACCGCGCTCGCCGCCATCGGCGCCGCGCTCGTGACCTTCCCGTTCCTGCCCGGCGATTGGCCCAACCCGCTGCCGGAGGGTGAGGGCCTGACCGCGGCGGACCTGATGCAGCTCGAGCAGGCGGTGACGCGCGTCGACCTGGCGTGCGATCGCGGCGACCTCGAAGGCTTCGGCGAAGCGGTGACCGAGGCACACCGCACGCGGCTGGCGCGCCAGCTGCAGGCCGTGGCCCAGCCGTTCGATGCCGAGGTGCTGCGGCGGTTCGCATCGCAGCGGCGCTACTCGTTGCGCGAGCTGCTGCGCCGGCCCGTGCTCGCCAGCGAGGTTCGCGGCCAGCGCGCCGTGCTGGCCATGAGCCGCCCCGCCGGCGACGGCGCGCAGATCCTCGAGTTCGAGTGGGACGGCCGCAAGCTCCGGCTCGATGGCTCGCGCCATGCCGCGGCGGTCGGCAGCCGCGAACGGGCGCGGGCGGTCGTCGTCGATGCCGTGGCGACGAGGAGGTAGCTGCCACCACCGGCGCCTGCTACGGTCGGCGAATGGACTCGCCAGATGTCGCGGGCACGACCGCGCGTTCGCTGCTGGCGGTGACGCCGCCCGAATGGGCGCGCCGGCAGCTCGATGCGGCGGCGGACCTGCTCGTCGACCAGGCGCACCTGGAGAAGAAGGCGGCCGCCGCGGCCGTCAACTTCCTGTTCAGGGTTCCGCTCGAACCGCGCTGGCAGCGCGGCCTGTCGGCGCTCGCCCGCGAGGAGCTCGTCCACTTCGAGCGCACGCTGCGCCTGCTCGCCGCCCGCGGCCTGCCGTTCGCGAATCAGCCGGCCACCGACTATGCGGCGCGACTCAAGCGCGGCGCGGCCTCCGTGATGCCGGAGCGGCTGGTCGACGAGCTGCTGGTGGCGGCGATCATCGAGGCGCGGTCGTGCGAGCGCATGGGGTTGCTGGCCACGGCGTTCGCCGAGCGCGATCCCGAGCTGGCCGGTTTCTACGGCGAGTTGGTCGAGGCCGAGGCCCGACACGAGGTGCTCTACTTCGATCTGGCCTGCGCCATCATGACCGTGGCCGAGGTCGAGGCGCGGTGGCGCACGATGGTCGCGCACGAGGCCGAAGTGCTGCGCGGGCTGCCGTTCGCCAGGCGGCTGCACGGTGGGCTCGGCTGACGCGGACGCGGTCGTGGTGGTTCGAACGCCACGTCTCGAGTTGTGCCGGTCGCGCTTGCTTGTGCTTCCACCATCACCTGAGATCTGCCCATGCGTCGTTCGCTGCTCGCCGTTCTCGCCCTCTGTTCCTGCGCGGCTCCCGAACCGCGATGGTTCAAGGGCAATCTGCACACCCATTCGCTGTGGAGCGACGGCAACGACTTCCCCGAGGTCATCGCGCGCTGGTACAAGGACCACGGCTACGACTTCCTCGCCATCTCCGATCACAACACGCTTCAGGCCGGCGAGAAGTGGATGCCGGTCGACGCCGTCGTGCGTCGCGGCGGTCGCATCGGACTGCAGCGCTACCGGGAGCAGTTCGGCCGGGATTGGGCACTGACGCGTCGGCGCGACGACAAGCTCGAGGTGCGATTGCGCCGCCTCGACGAGTACCGGCCGCTGCTCGAGGAACGTGATGAGTTCCTGCTGCTGCAGGCCGAGGAGGTGACCGACGCGTTCGAGAACAGACCGATCCACATCAACGCGACCAACGTCCGCGAGCTCATCACGCCGCTGCACGGCCACTCGGTGCAGGAGGTGATGCGCAACAACCTGCGACAGGTGGCGGAGCAGAGCGCGCGGCTCGGGACGCCGATCGTGGCCCATCTCAATCACCCGAACTTCGGCTGGGCGGTGACGGCCGAGGATCTGGCGGCGGTGACCGAGGAGCGGTTCTTCGAAGTCTTCAACGGTCATCCCTCGGTCAACCAGCTCGGCGACGATCGGCATGCTGCGATCGAGCTGATGTGGGACATCGCCAACGCGCTGAGGATGAAGGAGCTGCACGGCCCGCCGTTGTTCGGCATCGGCACCGATGACGCCCACAACTACTTCAACGAATCAGGCTCGATCACCGGGCGCGGTTGGGTCATGGTGCGGACC
>JAGQRA010000810.1 GCA_020425885.1 Planctomycetota bacterium
AAGCCTGCCTGCACGGCGTCCCCACCGTCGTCGTCTATCAGCTCGGTGGCCTGCTCAGCACGCTCGGCTACCACAACATCCTCAGCGTGCCGTGGATCGCAGCCGCCAACCTCATCGCCGGCCGCGAGGTCGTGCCCGAGTTCTGCTTCCACGGCGACGGCGGCTGGCAACGCGTGCTTTTCGCCTGCCGCGAGCTGTGGCACGACGGGCCGCGACGCGATCGGACCCTCGCAGGCCTGACCGAGGTCCGTCGCCGCCTGACCGCCGGCAGCGAACGCGGCGGCGCCAGCGTCCGCGCCGCGCGCATCGTGCGGCGTTTCCTCGACCTCGGAGTCGCGCCATGACTGCATCGCTCGTCGACCTGCGCGCCTTCCTGGCGCAGCTCCGGGCCGCCGGCGAACTGGTCGAGATCGAGGCCGAGGTCGACCCCGACCTCGAGGCCGCCGAGATCCACCGCCGCGTCATCGCCGCCGGCGGCCCGGCCCTGCTGTTCCGCCGCATCGCGGGCTCGCCATGGCCATGCGTCACCAACCTGTTCGGCACCGCGCGCCGCGTCGAACTCGCCTTCGGCCCGCGGCCCGAGCAGCTCGTGCAACGCCTCGCCGAGCTGCCGCACACGCTGCTGCCGCCCGACCTCGGCAAGCTGTGGCGGCAGCGCGACCTGCTCGGAAGCCTGCTCAAGGTCGGTCGCCGCTTCGTGCGCCGGGCGCCGCTGCTCGCCCACCAGGACACGCCGCCGCGATTGTCGCGGCTGCCGCTGCTGCGGACCTGGAGCGAAGACGGCGGCGCGTTCGTCACGCTGCCGCTGGTCTACACCGAGCATCCCGAGGGCCTCGGCTCCAACCTCGGCATGTATCGCGTGCAGCGCCACGGCGACGACACCGCCGGACTGCACGTGCAGATCGGCAAGGGCGGCGGCTTCCACCTCGCCGAGTACCGGCGCCTCGGCCGGCCGATGCCGGTGGCGGTCCACATCGGCGGCCCGCCGGCGTTGATCCTCGCCGCCATCGCCCCGCTGCCCGAGAACGTGCCCGAGGTGCTGCTGGCATCGCTGACCCACGGCGGCCGCCTGCGCAGCGCCCGTTCGCCGCATTCGCCGCTGCCGCTGTTCGCCGACGCCGAGTTCTGCCTCACCGGCCAGGTCCATCCCGACGAGCTGCACCCCGAGGGTCCGTTCGGCGATCACTACGGCTACTACTCGCTGCGCCACGACTACCCGCTGTTCCGCGTCGGCGCGCTGCTGCATCGCCGCGACCCGATCCTCTGCGCCACCGTGGTCGGCAAGCCGCGCCAGGAGGACTTCTTCCTCGGCGACTACCTGCAGGAGCTGCTGCTGCCGCTGGCCAAGGTGGCGATGCCATCCGTCGTGCAGCTGTGGTCGTACGGCGAGACCGGCTACCACTCGCTGTCGGCCGCCATCGTCCGCGAGCGCTACGGCCGCGAGGCGATGCAGAGCGCGTTCCGCATCCTCGGCGAAGGCCAGCTCAGCCTGACCAAGTTCCTGCTGCTGACCGATCGAGCGGTGGAGTTGCGCGACTTCGAGGCAACGCTGCCGCACGTGCTCGCCCGCTGCCGGTTCGCGACCGACCTCTACGTCTTCGGCACGCTGTCGATGGACACGCTCGACTACGCCGGCCCCGCCGTCAACAAGGGCAGCAAGGGCGTGCTGCTCGGCCTCGGCGAGCCGGTGCGCAAGCTGCCCGGCGAGTTCTCGGGCGCGCTGCCGACGCCGTTCCGCCGGGCACGCGTGTTCTGCCCCGGTTGCCTCGTCGTCGACGGCCCGACCTTCGCCGACGACCGACAGGCCGCGGCGGCACTGGCGCTGATACCTTCGCTCGTCGACTGGCCGCTGGTCGTGCTCGTCGACGATGCCGAGCAGGCCGCGCGCTCGGCCACCAACTTCCTGTGGACCACGTTCACCCGGTTCGAACCGGCCGCCGACATCCACGCCCGCGACCTGCAGCTGGTGCGCGGCCAGCCGAGCTACACGCCGCCGATCGTCATCGACGCGCGGATGAAGCCGAGCTACCCCGGCGAGCTGTTCTGCGACCCCGACACGGCGAAGACGGTGTCACGACGGTGGCGCGAGTACTTCCCGCAGGGCGGCGTCGAGATGGGTGACTCGGATCGTAGCCACCTCGACTGAGAGCTCAGCGCACCGCCTCGAACGACAGGTAACCGGTGTCCGGCGCGTAGTCGGAGACCTCGTCGTTGACGAACAGCAAGCGCAGTCGGCTCGCGCCGGGTTGGACCGCATCGATGCGACTCCACGGGATCGCCAGCTCGCATTCGACGATGCCCGTCACCGGCAACACCGGCGTGGTGCCGAGGGAGCCGGTGTTGAAGACGCTCGACGACTGCGTGAACAGCTCGGCGCCCGACAGCATCAGCTCCGAGCCGACGGCGCCGATCGGCCAGCCCGTCGCCGGGTTCTCGTCGAGATCGAGGAAGACGAAGGTCCGCGAGAAGCCGAAACCGGGCGAGCCGTCGAGGTTGAACGCGTGCTCGCTGGTGAAGCGGATGTAGACGTTGCTGGCGTCGGAGGTGATCGAGATCTCGCGCCAGTCGGGCCCCGACGACGATCCGGCGTCGGCCGGGTCGACGTGCAGCACCGGCACCGTCGCCCAATCGGCGAAGGCGCCGTCGATCACGATCGGCGCCACCGCCATCGGCACGGCGCTCTGCACGGCGGTGTTGCTGTCCTCGTGGCCGAGGCGGTCGAACGCGCGCAGGCAGAAGTACCAGGTCGTGCCGTTGTCGAGGCCGGTGACGGTGGCCTGGTAGGGGTAGATGCCGGGCCCGACGCCGGCGCTGTAGCCGCCGCCGAGTTCCGGCACGAGGACGGTCCGCCGCGCGCCGTGCAGCAGCGGATCGGCGACGAAGTCGAACGGCGTGCTCTGCGAGTAGAGCGCGTAGCCGACGCCCGTCGGGTCCTTGGCGATGTCCCAGTAGATCGTCGCGCTGCCGACCCCGGCCGTGACCCGTTGGATGCCGACCCGCGGCGTCGGCGCGCCGGGCGGCGTCGGGTACGACTGCGGGTTGTCGTTGTAGGTGCTGCTCCATACCGGCGGCGAGGTGTCCGCATCGAGGTGATCGCGCACGAAGGTGTTGGCGAGCTGCAGCCCGGCATCGGTCAGGTAGTGGGCGAAGCCGGCCTCGTACTGGGCCTCGGCGATGTCGTCGAGCAGCGTCTGCAGCCCCGTGCTCGAGGTCCCGAGCAAGGTCTGCGCGTCGATCCCCGGTCCCTCGGCGTAACCCAGGCTCAACACCCTGAAGCCATCGGGCCGACCGGCCTCGGCCAGGACCTTCGGCCCGAGGTTGTGCTTGTTGTCGGCGAAGAAGTAGCTGTCGAACTGTTGGCTCTGGCTCGAGTCGAGCCGATAGCTCTCGATCAGCACGAAGTCGATGCTGGCCCGCGTCGTCGCCTGGAAGTGCGGCAAGCGGGGGTCGAACAGGAACATGCCGCGGTTCTGCAGCACGAGGTGGTCGGGGTAGTCCTGATGCAGCCTGGCCATGAAGGCGGCGAAGCCGGGCGCGGTCCATTCGAACTCGCTCTGGTTGCTGCTCGAGGCGTCGGTGTAGGCGTTCGGCGCGCAGGTATCGATGGTGTCGAGGAACAGGCCGTCGCAGCCGTAGCCGCGGCCGTAGTCGGTCCGCAGCAGCTCGCGCATGCCGGGCTGGCCGTCGGCGCCGTCGAAGGTCATGGCATCGAGCGCCGCGTACCAGGCCGGGTCGCCGGCATTGACGAAGCAGCCGCCGAAGTTGCCGTTGCGATCCGGCAGTCCGTCGCCGACGTTCGACGGGCTGCGATCGATCGAGTTGTCGTCGAGGTAGAACGAGGCGTAGCGGGTGCCGACCGCGGCGTTGGTCGGCGCCCCGAGCGGGTCGATGCCGAGCAGTGAATCACCGTCGGCGTCGGGCCCGCGCGGATCGACGCGCGGACCGCTGCCGTCGCCCGTGAAGCGCGGATCGAGCAGCATCTCGGCGTCGGTCAACGACACCGTGCGCAGGTCCTCGCCGACCGAGATGTAGGCCAGCACCAGCACGTCGTCGGCCGGATCGGCCGCGTCGACGCCGAGCTGGATGTCGCGCACCACGGCCGGCAACAGCTGCGCCGCCAGCGGATGCAGCACGACCAGATCGTGCTGCTTGCAGAGCGCGGCGGTGGCGGCGTCGACCGCGCCGTAGTGGATCATCTGCCGCTGCACCCGGGCGGCCTTGACGCGCAGGTTGGCGAGCGGCGGCACCGTCGCGATAGCGGCGCTGCCGTCCCTGCCGTCGGCAGTGAGCGGGCGGGCCCGCAGCCGGGCCGAGACCGGACGGAAGCCGAGGTCTCTCAGCGAGTCCCACAGGATCGTCGCGACCGTTCCGCCAGGCGTCGCCGCGAGGTCGCTGGTGACCTGCCCCGCCACGACATGCGCCGGTCGCCAGCTGGCTCCGGAGCCGAGCGAGAATTCGAGCACGAGATCCACCGCGTCCGATTCGGCGTCGACCAGGGTGATCTGCAGCGGCACGTCGCCCTTGGGGTCGGCCGGAAAGGTCAGGGCGGTCACGATCGGAACCGAGTCGGGAGGAGCCGGCGCGGGTCCACCGCCTCCCCCCGAGCAGGAGGCCAGGGCGAACAGCAGGACTGGAATCGTCAGAGAGAGGCGCATGAGGGGCGAGGAGCGAGGGGGAATGCCAGGCACTGCAGCGGGCAGTGCGAGATCGGGTCGGCGAATGGCGATGCGCAGGAAGCCCGATCTGCCCGCAGAAACTTATCGGCCGGAACGCGGGCCCTACCGCACCGCACATCCCGGCCAGCCGGCCGGCCGCAATCGACGCGATCTGCCCGCACCCGCGAAAACCTGCTGCACCCGCAGTCTACTTGCGCCCGTCACCGAACCTGTGAACCCCGCGAACCCGCCCGCCATGCACCGATCCCGTTCCGGCCGAAGGCCGTACCCCCTCACCCTCCCGCTGTCGATGCTCGCCGTGGCGGCCAGCCTCCCGGCCCAGATGTTCGGCAACGACGAGTTCGCGCGCAAGCCAGGGCCGCGACCCGACCACACCATCTTCAGCCCGCTCGACCTGCCGGCCCCCAACCGCATGCGCACAGGCTCGGGCGCGCCGGGGCCCGACTACTGGCAACAGCAGGTCGACTACCGCATCGACGTCGCGCTCGAACCCGAGACCCGAACCGTCAGGGGCCAGGAGCGCGTCACCTACCACAACAACTCGCCCGATCCGCTCGACTACCTCTGGGTCCACCTCGAGCAGAACATCCTGAAGCCCGACAGCATCGGCGCGCTGACCGACGGCGGCGCCGCCGTCGGCGGCCCGTCGGACGCGGGCGCGGGTGTGGTGGTCGCCGCGGTCACCGCCGGCGGCCAGCCGCTCGAGCATCACGTCTACGACACCTTGATGCGGGTCCACCTGCCCGCCCCGCTGCCGCCGGGCAGCCGCTTCGAGTGCGACATCGGCTGGTCGTTCCAGGTTCCGGACCGCGTGTTCCGCCGCTACGGCACGATGCAGGTCTCGAAGGGCACGATCTGGGAGCTGGCGCAGTGGTTCCCGGCGGTCGCGGTCTACGACGATGTCCACGGCTGGAACACGCTGCCCTACCTCGGCACCGGCGAGTTCTACACCAACTTCGGCAACTACGAGCTCAACATCACGGCGCCGCGCGATCACCTCGTCGTCGCCACCGGCGTGCTGCAGAACCCGCGCGAGGTCTACACCGCGACCCAGCTGCAGCGGCTGGCCAAGGCCCGGCAGAGCGCCGAGACGGTGATGATCCGCACCGCCGACGAGGTCGGCGACCCGAGCAGTCGGCCGGCCGGCTCCGGCCCGCTGACCTGGCGCTTCCGCAGCGAGAACGTGCGCACCGTCGCCTTCGCGTCCTCCGAGGCGTTCCTGCTCGACGCCGCCGGCTACGGCGACACCCTGGTGCAGTCGGCCTATTCCGAGGACTCGCTGCCGGTGTGGGGCAAGTCGACGGCGATGCTGCGGGCCGCCATCGCCGGCTACAGCGAGCGCATCCACCCGTACCCGTATCCGGTCGCGACCAACGTCGGCGGCGTCGAGGGCGGCATGGAGTACCCGATGATCATCTTCTGCAGCGGCCGCAACCGGAAGAGCGAGGGCGGTCTCTACGGGGTGACGACGCACGAGATCGGCCACAACTGGTTCCCGATGCTGGTCAACACCGACGAGCGCCGTCACGCCTGGATGGACGAGGGCTTCAACACCTTCATCAACGAGTACTCGACCGCGGACTGGTTCAAGGGCAAGGGCCCCGGCAAGACCGGCACCTACGCCGGCATGATGCGCATGCCCGGCGTGCCGATCGTCACCCAGGCCGACCGCCTCAACGGTCTGCAGCTCGGCCTGCTGCAGTACAAGAAGACCGGCGTCGGCATGCAGATCCTGCGCGAGTACGTGCTCGGCGAGGAGCGCTTCGATTTCGCCTTCCGCACCTACGTCAGGCGCTGGGCGTTCAAGTCGCCGCAGCCGGCCGACTTCTTCCGCACCATGGAGGATGCGGCCGGCATGGACCTCGCCTGGTTCTGGCGCGGCTGGTTCCTCGAAGACGCGATGCTCGACCAGGCGATCGACTCGGTGCGCCAGGCGACGAAGCGACGCGGCGCGCAGATCACCTTCATCAACAACGAGCGCATGGTGATGCCGCTGTCGTTCGAGGTCG